>NZ_DASZBA010000023.1:0-16697 GCF_035944575.1 Noviherbaspirillum sp. | reverse complement strand
CGGGCAGCCAGGTGCCGCGCGCCCTTATCGATGACATCCTTGCCAACTTCCGCCTTCCGCATTCAAGCGTCCATGGTCCGGCACACTGGTCGCGGGTACGCCTGAACGGCAAGCTGATTGCCCAGGCCAGCGGCGCGGACTGGAAAGTGGTTGAGCTGTTTGCCTTTCTGCACGACAGCCAGCGCTACGATGACGGCAGGGATCCTGAGCATGGCCCCCGCGCGGCCGAGTATGCGCTATCGAAGCACGGCGTTCTCTTCCGGCTGGAACCGGCGCAACTGACCGCGCTGGTAACCGCCTGCCGAGGGCATACGCGCGAACGGTTCATCGATTCGACAACCGTGCAGGCGTGCTGGGATGCCGATCGACTGGATCTGTTTCGTGTGGGCATTCTGCCGGACCGCTACTATCTCGGCACACCGGCGGCAAGAGACGCATCGCTGATGCGGGCCGCCATCGCCAGGAGCCGCGGCCTGCAAATACAGGATCTCGGCGAAGGCCTGCATCTGGGCGAAGAGCATGATTACCGGCCGGAGGGCGATGCCCTGCGTGAATGAACATGAGCATGGCAAATGGCCTGTACATGATCATCCCGGCCTCGCCTGCTACAGTTCGCGCCCGTTGAATTCTTGCACCTTCAGCACCGACAGATCGACACCGTCAAGGCACCGGACGTTGATCGCCGCCATTTCCTGGCCGGAGGGTGTTACGCCCTCGCCAAAAGGATGGATACCGCATGACGGGCAAAAGTGATGTTTGATGATGTGCTTGTTGAACGTATAGGTGCTCATCTTTTCAGGCGGCGTCCGCATGTTCATTGCCTGCCTTGGAACAAACCACATCAGACTGCCCTTTCGCTGGCATATCGAACAGTTGCAGGACATGACTTCCGACAGATCGCCTTCGACGTCGAAGGCGATCTGGCCGCAATGGCAGCTTCCCTGGTATTTCATGAATTGTGTCTCCTTGATTGCCGCTGTTCTTTCGACGCCTGTCCTCGTCGCAGGCGGTTCGCCCGTAGGTCGCCCACCTTTGCGGCGCCTTCATTGCCCCGAAATAGCCGCACCCGTGAGGTCAATTCATCGGCCTGAGGTACGGCTCAGGCATCGACGATCATCTGGAATCCACCGTAAATCATCCGTTTGCCGTCGAAGGGCATCGGGTTGGTGTAAGGCTGCAATCTCGGATCGTCCATCACCTTTTTCATCCCTTCGTCACGCACTTCGCGTGAAGGCCAGGAGATCCACGAAAACACGACCGTCTCGTCCGGTTTGCGCTGCACCGCCATGGGAAAGGATGTGAGCTTGCCTTCCGGGACATCGTCACCCCAGCACTCGACCAGCCTCAACGCGCCATGCTCCTTGAATACGGCGGCGGCTCTTTCAGCATGTTGCTTGTAGATTTCACGGTTTGCGGTTGGCACGGCGGCGACAAATCCATCGATGTATTCCATGATTGCTACTCCTTGAAGTTTGTTAAGCGGCCCGGGCGGCAAGGCGCTGCATAAGCATGCGATACCTGATCGCCGGGCGTTTCATGTCGCCACGTCAGGCCGCGACAACGACCATCCAGCTGACGCCGAATTTGTCGGCCACCATGCCGAAGCGCGACGAGAAGAAGGTTTGCTGCAGCGGCATTTGTACCTGTCCGCCTTCGGACAAAGTCGCGAAAACGTCGTCCGCCTTCGCATCGTTTGGCACCGTGATCGACAACGAAAACCCCTGGAATGCCGGTTGTCCGGTGCAGCGTCCGTCGGAAGCCATGATGGTGGCATCACCGATGCGGAAACTGGCATGCATGACCTTGTCTTCCGAGCCGGGAGGAATCATGCATGCCTCGGCGATCTCATCACGTTTTCCCTGAAAATCGGGGTTGTCGCTGAAACGCATAAGCATCTCCACTTCCGCTCCCAGCTTGCCGACGTAAAACCCGATCGCCTCTTCGCAGCGACCATCAAAAAACAGATACGGTTGAACTTGCATGTCTTCCCCTGACCTTGTCTCGTGAATTGACTAGTGTGCCGAATGCCGATGGAAGCAGGATGCCGCAGCGCGGATACGGATTCGGCGTGCTTGTGTACACTGCACACATATAGTAAGGGATGTTGTGGACGGCGTCCACAAATTTGTTGGCGCAGGTGGCGCTGCAATGTCCGGGCGGTGGTTCCCCGCATTTCGCCTGCCGGCAGGCCTTCTGCTAGCATTGTCCGAATTCATGAGGAGACAAGATGCACGATACTTACAAGCTGTACGGCTCGGAAATAAGTTATTTCACCGGAAAGGTGCGTTCCTATTTGCGGTGGAAAAACCTGCCCTTCGAAGAGATCCTTTCTGACGCGCGTGTATTCAAGGAAATCATTCTTCCCCGCGTCGGCTTTCCGGTCATTCCCGTGGTGATCACACCCGAGGATACGTGTTTGCAGGACAGCACGGATATCATCGACGAGCTTGAGCGCCGGCACCCCGGCCCGTCGGTCTATCCTTCCACACCGCGTCAGCGCCTCGCCGCATTGCTGCTCGAGGTGTACGGGGACGAGTGGCTGGTCATCCCCGCAATGCACTATCGCTGGCATCACAACAGGGACTGGGCGATGCGTGCCTTCGGCGCGCTTAGCGCCCCGGACGAATCGCCCGAACGGCAACTGGAAATCGGATCGAAACGCGCGGAGCCGTTCGCGAATGCGGCGGTGCTTCTCGGTGCCGAGCCGCACATGCATGCGGCGATCGAGTCATCGTATGAAAGTCTGCTGGCGGAACTCTCCGCTCATTTCGCGAACCATCCGTTCCTGTTCGGCGATTGTCCCAGCATGGGTGATATGGGCCTTATCGGTCCGCTGTACGCCCATCAGTACAGGGATCCCTGGACCGGCAGGCATATGCGCGAGCGCGCTCCGCTCGTGGCGCAATGGGTTGAACGGATGCAGAACCTCAAGCCGCTGGCCGGTTCTTTTCTGGACGATGACCTCGTGCCCGACACCGTGATTCCGATATTGAAGCGGATGTTCGGCGAGCAGATGCCGGTGCTTGCGGACTCGGCGCACCGGGTGCGCCAGTGGATGGCCGACAATCCGGGCATGCCGCTGCCGCGCGCGATCGGGTTTCATGAATTTACGCTGAATGGCCAGCAGGGAAAGCGGATCATCCGCCCTTACAGTTTATGGATGCTGCAAAGAGCGCGTGATTATTACCGGTCCTTGAACGGACAGGAACGTGCGTCCGTGGATGAGTTGCTGCTAAGCGCGGACGGCGACGCGTTCCGCAATTTTGAGGACCCGCCCAGGTTGGCCCGGGCAGGATTGAGCGTGAAGCCGGAGTAGAAGCGCTTCAGGCGGGCGCCGGTGACCGGTCGTCCGCCCTGCCCTTCCAACCCGTTTCGACCCGCCTGGTTTCTCCGACAGCTCATTCGCTCCTGGCCGGCAGGACTGTTCCCCAGCATTCACCGAAGCCGATGCGCGCCGCATCCGGCTTTTCACACCATCCGCGCAGCACGACCGCATCGCCATCTTCGAGGAATCCCCGGCTCTCGCCGTTCGGCAATTGCAGGGGCTTCTTGCCGCCGACGGTCAGCTCGACGAGCGCGGCCGCCTGATCTTCCGTAGGGCCGGAGAGGGTGCCACTGCCGAACAGGTCGCCCGGCTGCAGGTTGCAGCCGTTGACCGTGTGATGCGCCACCATCTGCGCCACGGTCCAGTAGGCATGGCGGTAGCTGGTGCGGCAGAAACAGAAATCAGCCTGTCCGGCATCGCGCATCGACGTCGTTTGCAGGCCTGCGCTCAGCTGGATGTCGATCGAACCGGCGCGCCGGTTGTATTCGGAATCCAGGTAGGGCAACGGTTGCGGGTCCTCCGCCGGACGGCTGAACGGCACCCTGAATGGCGCCAGCGCTTCCAGCGTCACGATCCATGGCGAGATGGTGGTGGCGAAGTTTTTTGCCAGGAAGGGCCCGAGGGGCTGGTATTCCCACGCCTGGATGTCGCGCGCCGACCAGTCATTGAGCAGGCAGATCCCGAATACATGTTCCTCGGCTTCGGACATGGCGATGGACTCGCCCAGGCTGTTGCCCTTGCCGACAAAAATGCCAAGTTCGAGTTCGATATCCAGGCGCTTGCTCGGGCCGAGCGACGGTTGCGCCGCGCCCGGCGGCATAAGCTGGCCGAGCGGCCGGCGGAATGCGCGTCCCGAGATACCGATACTCGATGCGCGGCCGTGGTAGCCGATCGGCACCCACTTGTAGTTCGGAAGAAGCGGATTATCGGGCCGGAACTGTTTTCCGATGTTGGTGGCATGGTAGACGGACGTGTAGAAGTCGGTGTAATCGCCGATGCGGGCCGGCACGTCGTATTCCGCCCCGGCCTGTGGCACCAGGCACGCCTGCAGCGCCGTCTGCGCTGCGGCACCTTCCCGCAATGCGCGGGAAAGCGACAGGCGCAGTGCGCTCCAGGCCGTGGCGCCGAGGGCCATCAGGGAGTTGAGCGAGGGCAGCGCGCCTGCCTGCAACGCGACGGCTGCGTCGCCGCCGATGGCGCCTGATTCTGCCACCGCCGCCAGATCCAGAATCTGGTCGCCGATCGCGACGCCGCCCCGGAACGCTTCATTGCCGCCTTGCCGGCGGAAAACCGCGAAGGGAAGGTTCTGGATCGGAAAGTCGGTGCCTGCCACGTTGGCGGACGCTACCCAACTCCGCAGGCCCGGGTCATGCGTTTCATTCAATTCGATCATCACAATGCCAATCCTTTCGTGTGTTTCGCACGCCGCCATGTTGCCGGCGTCGATGATTTCCCGCCTGAGGCAGACGGTGCTTTCCGATATTCTGCCAGCAGAAGAAATATTCGTTTTGCGGTTGCGACGTCCGGACTACGATAGCATCGGCTCCAAGGCGGCAGAAGGTTTGCGCGGGAAAGCGATGATGCCGGTTACCGGCTGCCCGCGCCGCAGCATCTCATTTTGCGGTTCGGGCGATGTCCATGGCCTCGCGCAGTATGCCGAGTTCGCCGATATGATTCGCCAGCAGCAAAATCAACTTTGCATTCACCAATTGGCTCTCGGCATCGTCCAGTCCCTGATGCATATCGATCAGCATCTGGTAAAAATCATCGGTACTGGAGAAGTTTGGTTCAAGGATCAGTTTCTGCATCATCATTCCCGCTTAAACATGAACGCCGGAGTTGCAGGTAGCCTTCAGGAGCGCCGAGCGCACCATGTCGCTGTCCAACCTGCGCCAGCGGCCGCAGACATGCTGATCGGGGCGCAGCAGATAGTACGTTCCCGGCCTTGCATCGAAACGCTTCTTCATCAAACCCTGTGAATCCGCGACCACGGCAAAACCTTTTATATTCGTCGCCGAGGCAGTCGAGGGCAGTACGACAATGGGCTTGATCGGCACATCCATATCCGTCAGAGCCTGCATGACTTCCATGTCGCTGCGCGGGATTTCACTGTCATCGGCGAAATACAAGCCGGCGAATCCGTTGCCGAGCAATGAAAGCAGCCATCCGTCCTGGCCCTGCATCCTGACCGGCGCATCGGTGCTCGGCGCGCCGGGCGCCATCGTACCGGCGAACTCGTCCGCATCGGGGGTACTAAGCGGCGAGCCGCGATAGGTGGTGGGCAGGGACAGCCGGCCGCTATTGACGATGGTGCGGGCAAACGGATAGTTCTTCGATAGCAGCAGGACGGCGTCCCGGAACGTTTTGCTCACCGGGCTCTTGGGCGTGATGAAGTCGGTGGCGCGCGTGGAATTGAGGATGTTTTCGTCCGCCGCCTGCTCCCGTTCATATCCATAGCTATCCAGCAAGGCGGGCGGTGCTTTCCGGTCGAGAACCAGCTTGAGCTTCCATGCCAGGTTGTCGGCATCCTGGACCCCGCTGTTGGCGCCACGCGCGCCGAAAGGCGACACGCCATGCGCCGAGTCGCCGGCAAACAGGACGCGGCCGTGCCGGAACTGTTCCATGCGCAAACAGGAAAAGGTATAGATGCTGACCCATTCCAGATCGAACTCGACATCCTTTCCCAGCAAGGCCTGCACCCGCGGAATCACCCGCTCCGGGGCTTTCTCCGCCACCGGGTCCGCATCCCAGCCGAGCTGGAAGTCGATGCGCCAGACATTGTCGGGCTGCTTGTGCAGCAGGACCGACTGATTCGGGTGAAACGGTGGATCGAACCAGAACCAGCGCTCGGTCGGAAAATCCGCTTTCATCCTGACATCGGCGATCAGGAAGCGGTCCTTGAATGTCCGCCCCTTGCTCTCCAGTCCCATCAGGCTGCGCACTGCGCTGCGGCTGCCATCCGCCGCGATGACATAGGCGGCGCGCAGCGTGTACCGGCCGTCCGGCGTTTCCACCGTCAGTTCGGCGCAATCGCCTGACTGGGATATTCCGACCACCCTGCTTTTCCAGCGCACGTCCAGGTTGGTCTCCTGCCGGGCCTGCTCGTAGAGATACCCCTCGACGTAGTACTGCTGCAGATTGATGAAGGCGGGATGCCGGTGGCCCTGTTCAGGCAGAAGATTGAAGCTGTACACCGGCGCATCCCGGAAGAACACCTTGCCGATATTCCAGCTGACACCCTTCTTCACCATCGGCTCGCCGCAATGCAACCGGTCGAAGATTTCGAGCGTGCGCTTGGAAAAGCAGATCGCCCGCGACCCGACGGAAAGCTTGTTGTCGTCATCGAGCAGAATCGTTCGAATGCCCTGCTGCGCCAGATCGATAGCCGCGGTCAATCCCACGGGGCCCGCGCCGACGACAATGACGGGATGCACCGCTTCCGATCCGCTGTTATGCGGCAACGGTCCGGCATAGTCGAATTCGATGTGCTGGTAGTCTTTTTCCATGATGCTGGTTCCGTGACACGATATGCGTCAATGCGCTTTGCAGGTGCCGCCACGATGCACACCGGGATGGAACCGGTCCGTGCAGCGCGTCGGCAAACGGGCCCCTAGTCCATCCTGACGTTGTTGGCTCGGATCACCTTGCCCCACCGCTCCCTCTCGCTGCGGGCATAGGCCGCCATCTGCTCGGGGGTGCCGGGCAATGCTTCAAGGGACAAGGACTGGAATCGCTCTCTGACCGGTGCGGACGCCAGCGCGGCCTGCAACGCCTTCGCCAGATTGGCCGCCACCGGTGCCGGTGTCGCAGCAGGGACCACGAGTCCCTGCCAGGCGTAGGCTTCATAACCTTCCACGCCCTGCTCGGCCAGGGTCGGAATATCCGGGAATGCAGTCAATCGCCTGGCGCTGGCGACACCGATCGCCCGCAGCTTGCCGTTCGACAGGTATTGCTGGACGCTTGCGCTATCCATCAGGCCGAAGGGCACCTGTCCTCCGAGCAGATCCTGGACTGCCGGGGCCGCGCCGCGGTAGGCGACATGCTGGATCTTCAGCCCGGTGCGTTCACGCAGCAGTTCGGCGGCGAGATGATGCGGACTGCCGATGCCGGCGGATGCATAGTGCGCGTTGGCGGGGTTGGACTGCACCCACTCCTGAAACTCCTTGAAGTTTTTCGCCGGCACGTTGGGACCGACCACCAGGAAAAGCGGGAAGCGCGCCAGCAGGCCGATCGGCTTGAAATCTTTTTCCGGGTCATAAGGCAGCTTGCTGAAAAGCGCCGGGTTGGCCGCCAGGGTGGCGAAATCCGCGGTCAGCATGACATTGCCCAGATCCTTCGACTGCGCCACATAGCCTGCCGCGATATTGGTCGCCGCACCGGGCTTGTTGTTGACGACGATGCTGCGGCCGAGCGACTGTGACATCTGGGCCGCAACGGTGCGTGCGACGACATCGGATCCGCCTCCTGCGGCATACCCTATGACCCATTCGACCGGCTTGTCCTGCGCCGGTGCGAAGGCCGGCACAGCGATCGTCAGGGAAAGTGCCGCTTTCAGCAAAGCACGTCGATGAACGGATGGCATTTTCATTCTTCAGGTCTCCTGGTTCTCTCTATGGAATCAATTGGCGGGGTGGGCGGCTTGCATTCAGTCCTGCAGCGAATGCCACATTTCCTTGTCGCGTTCCGCCGTCCAGATGCGCGGATGCTTGATGCCGCTGGCCTCGTCCACGGCCCGCGTCACGTCGAAGGGCAGGCAGTGTTCGTAGATGAATACATGGCCGAATTTCGGATCCATGCTGGCGCGGGTGTGCGCCATCGCGTCCTTCAGCGACTTGCCGGCGCTGACGGCCTCCCTGGCGCAGCGCAGCAGGGTGGTGACGAAATCCTTGGTGTAATCGATGCCGGCATTCACTTCGCCGGGATTCATCAGCGCAGGTCCGCGGCCGGGCACGAGTTTTTCGGCGCCCATGGCGCGAAGCGCTTCGAGCGTCGCCGGCCACTCTTCGAGCTGGGCGTCGCCGGTATAGGCCGCCGCGCCGTACTCCACCAAGTCGCCGGAGAAGCAGATCTTCTGCGACGGAATCCAGGCGATGGTGTCGCCCTTCGTATGTCCCATGCCGATATGCATGAGCTTCACTTCCAGCTTGCCCATGAATATCGTCAGCTCCTTTTCGAACACCATGGTCGGCCATGTCAGCCCCGGAACGGACTCGACACCGGCGAACAGGCGGGGAAAGCGCTCGATCTCCGACTGCATATCCTGGGCGCCGCGTTCG
Organism: Noviherbaspirillum sp.; assembly: GCF_035944575.1. Classification (GTDB taxonomy): domain Bacteria; phylum Pseudomonadota; class Gammaproteobacteria; order Burkholderiales; family Burkholderiaceae_D; genus Noviherbaspirillum. The sequence goes on along the minus strand of NZ_DASZBA010000023.1, from coordinate 8,096 downwards.
ACAATCAGTTCATAAGTGCCGCGCGACGCGATGACGTGCTGGGCGCCCTCCTCGAAATAAGCCGATGCGCCCAGCACCCGTACCGCGTGGTAATGCGATAGCACCACATGCTTGATCGGCAGGTCGGTGACTTCGCGGATATGGCGGATCAGGGATCGTGCGAGCACCGGCGTCGCCGTGGTATCGATCACCATGACGCTGTCGTCACCGATGATCACGCCGGAATTCGGATCGCCCTCGGCGGTATAGGCGTATGCGTTGTCGGACAACTTGACGAAGCTCGTTTTCTTTTCCTGCAGGTCGGCCTGGGAAGCAAACTTTTTCTCACTCATCGGAAACGCTCCATTGATTGGGAATGACTTTCTCCAAGTCATTGTTTTTGTCCAGGATCGCTAGCCATGCTTGAAGTGGCTGTCTGGACGGGTAGGAAGGGCCATGTTAGGGTTGCAAGGGTTATGTGTAAATAAGCGTATGCTCATTACCTTTATGAAAACTGTTCATAACGCTCCCTTCGATCTCAATCTGATCGCCGTGCTGGACGCAATGATCCGCGAGCGCAATGTCACGAGAGCGGCAGACCAACTGGGGATGTCGCAGAGCGCGATCAGCCACGCGCTTCGCCGGCTACGGGAGTTTTTCGACGATCCGCTGTTCGTCAAGACGGCGGAGGGCATGCAGCCGACGCCGCGTGCGCTGGAGTTGACCCAGGCGGTGCTGGGCGTAATGGGAAGTATCCGCACCGACCTGCTGACGCAGGCGGGTTTCGATGCGGCGAAGACCAGGCGCCGGTTCAGCATTTGCCTGACGGACATGGGCGAGCTGATCTTCCTGCCGCGCCTGATCGAGCAGCTTCGGCTGACAGCGCCAAACTGCACGATCCGGACGCTTCAGATTCCGCCGAAATCCATCTCCTCGGCGTTGGAATCCGGTGAGGCGGATCTTGCGGTCGGCTCGCTGCACTCGATGCCGGAAGGCTTGTTCCAGCAGCAATTATTCACCCGTTCCTTCATCACGATAGCAAACAGGAAAAACCGGTCGATCGGAAAAGAGATCTCGCTGGAGCAATTCTTCGCGCTGGAGCATATCGTCGTTGCGCTGTCGGGAAAAACGGAAGAAAGCTATGACAGCGTCATCGACGACTACGGGCGGAAGCGGAAGATCTTCCTCACCACGCCGCACTTCCTTACCGTGCCGCTGATCATTGAGCGCAATCCCGAACTGATCGCGACGGTACCCAAGGAACTGGGGAAAATTTTCGACAGCTATAAGGCTGTTCGCATGGTCGAGACGCCCATCTCGCTGCCGCACTTTGCCATCCGGCAGCATTGGCATCCGCGCTACCACCATGACGCGGCCAACATCTGGCTGCGGAAGCTGATCAAGGAAACGTTTGAATTGCTGCCCGAATGAAGGTATTCAGGGCACGCCGCCATTCGACTCGCGCCCTTCATCGCTTCAGGAACAGCCCCCCTACTTTCCAACCTGCGCAATCAGCCGCGCGATACCGGCAGCACCAGGCTTTTTCTCTTCCATCAGGGCAGCGACGACACTTTCCCGATCCGCCGGGGTGCGATGCTGGCTGACGTGCCACTTGCCCACGAGTTCGCTGATCGTCATCTCGAGCCCGATGATGTGAGTTGCTGCCGCCCTGACAAAATCGACCGGCGCTTCATCCAGGCGCCATGGCTTTTCTCGTGCCGCTTCATTCGGCAAGGCGAGGTTGGCGAGATGTGCCATCAACCACTGCTCGTCATCCATCACCCGCAGCCGCCCGTAGGCATGCACGACCGCATAATTCCATCCCGGAAGGACCTTGCCGCTCTTCTGTCCGTTCACATACCAGCGCGGCGAGATGTAGGCATTCGGCCCCTGGAAGATCACCATCGCTTCCACATGGGGGGAATGGGTCCTCCAGAATCCGCTCGCCCGCGCGACGTGACAGCGCAGCGTTCCCAGCGGCCCCGTGGCGCGGTCGATTTCAAACGGCACATTGTTGGCCTCCAGCCGTCCGTCGACCTGGACCACCAGGGACGCCATCGGATGGTCCGACATGAGTGCGTGGAGGACATCGGTGCGCGTCTCCTCGAAGATTTTTTGAACGTACATTCAGGGACCTGTAGTGAGGACAATGATGGCGCCAGGAGCGTATGGGAAAACCGAAAGCAACAGGATGGGACAGTACCGGAACACGGACATGCAGTATTGAATAAATCGGCCATCACAGCGGCAGGTTGATGATCGGTGCGGCGGGCGGTACAGAAGGCGTGAATCCGCCCAGATAACGGAAATCGCGGGTCATGTGGGCCTGGTCGCTATAGCCGCATTCGCCGGCAAGCGCCGCCAGCGCCATCGAAGGCCGGCCATGCAGAAGGCGCATGGCCCGCTGGAACCGTATGATGGAGGCGAACGATTTTACCGACAGGCCGACTACCGACGTGAAATCCCGGTGCAGGGTGCGAACGCTGATGCCGACCTCGTCGGCAAGCACGACGACGGATTGCCGTCCGCCGCTGGATTCGAGCAATTGCACCGCATGGATGACGCGTGCATGCCGCGGGGAGCTTGTCTGCCTGCCGGTCAGGGTTTGGGCCGTGCCGATGAGACGGCATTGCAACTCGTCCAGGCTGCCGGCACGAAGCAAGGGAACCGCCAGCGCGCCGAGTGCTGCTTTCGCCTCGGCCCAGATCAGGGCGCTGTTTCGTAGTCCATGTGCACTGAGGCCCAGGCATGCGGCGCCCCAGCCGGGTCGGAACCGGATACCCAGAAAACCGGTAGCCGGGCCTGCGGGCACCGTCGCATACCGCTGTACCGGCCCGGCAATCACGGGACGGGCATCCAAAATCCTGTCGTCGCCCAGCAGATTGAAACGCATGAGCAAGTCGATGCGTCCATCGGGAAGAACGCGGTGATCATCCGCGCGCTCGGGTTTGAATGACCACAATGCCTCGACCATGCGGCTGTCGAGTCCGGCAATACGGAATTCGTGGTATCCGGTGTTTATCTGCATAGGGTATTAAAAAAGTTTTGCATCGGCGGCCCGGCGCCGACGCGCCCCGTGCCTGGCTCCGCCAGTCCGGAAAATGGTACCGCATCGCAACCCTGCGCGTTCAATGCCGCTATGCCAGAATGACCGTCAATTGATATGCCTTTCACCAAACCAGGAGTACGCAATGAGCATGCTTTCCCCTGAAGAAGCTTCCCGCCTGACTTCCGCCGAATCGCTGTTTCCCTCGCCCATTCCGGTGCAATCGGTTTCCAGCGACGAATTCATGCCCGGTCCGCAGACGCCGCGTCAGCGCGAGTTTGAGCAGCGGGTGAAGGAGATGGGTGCGCAGACGGCAAAGCGGCTCGGAATCAGCCGCAGGCGATTTTTCCAGACCGCGGCCGGCATGGCGACCGCGTTTCTCGCGATGAACGACACCTACGGCCCGCTATTCGGCGTCTCACGCGCGGAAGCGCAAACGCCGGAACAGGCGGATGAACGGGCCGCCAGGCTGTCGGGGCAGTTCATCATGGACATGCATACCCATTTCCTGCGGCCGGGCACGCGGCTGCAGGGCTTCGTCAACCAGCGCAAGGCGGTCGGCAAGGCAGGCTGGAATCCCGGGCTGGTGGACAAGGAGCAGACCATCGACGACCTGATGTTCACCAACTACATCAAGGAGATCTATCTCGACAGCGATACCAAGGTTGCCTGCATCAGCGGCGCGCCTTCCGAAATACCGGACGACTGGTTCCTCACCAATGAGATGAAAGCCCAGGCAAGAGCCGCGGTGAACGGCCTGGCGGGCACGAAGCGCATATTTTCGCATGCGATCTTCACGCCGGGGTATCCGGGCTGGATGGACCAGATCGACCATGCGCTTGCGGAACTGAAACCGGATTCGATGAAGGGTTACACCATCGGCGACAACACCCACAAGGACTTGTCGAAGCACCCATGGCGACTGGACGATGAAAAGCTGGTCTATCCCGCGTACGAGAAATTCCTGAAGGCGGGCATAAGGAATGTCTGCATCCATAAAGGCTTGTTTCCACCGTCGGTGGAAAAACAGTTTCCTCACCTGCTGCCGTATTCCGATGTGCGTGACGTCGGCAAAGCGGCGAAGGACTGGCCGCAGCTCAATTTCATCATCTATCACGGCGGTTATCGATGGTCGGGCGGCGGCGCGGTGCAGGACGCCTGGGCGCAGTTCGAGAAAACAGGACGCATCGAGTGGGTGACCGACCTCGCCGAAATACCCGCCAAACATGGCGTCAATAATGTTTACGCGGATGTCGGCCAGTTGTTCGCCCAATCGACCATTGCCGATCCCCGCGTCGCCGCGGTCATGATGGGCCAGCTCATCAGAGGGCTGGGCGCCGATCATGTCTGCTGGGGCACCGACGCCATCTGGACCGGTTCGCCGCAATGGCAGATCGAAGCGCTGCGCCGGCTGGAGATACCCGAGGGCCTGCAAAAAAAATACGGCCTTGCACCGCTGGGTCCGGCGGATGGCCCGGTCAAGACGGCGATCTTCGGCGACAACAATGCACGGCTGTACAACTACAAGCCGCAGCAACGATCGGAACTGGCAACCGACAAGCTTGCCGCGTACCGCAGCCTTTACGACAGGCATGGAGCCGGCCGCACCAATCTTGCTTACGGATTCGCGCTGAAGGATACGGCCTGAGCGCATCAGCAATCTTGAACATGGAGACACAATGAACATGACGGCATCCGCCTACGAGGAAATTTTTCATTCTTCCGTCGTCACGAAACTTCGCGCCGACCTGGCGCTGGCGCTTCGTGCAGCGGCGCATCACGGGCTGGGTGAAGGGGTATGCAATCACTTCAGCATTGCCGTCGCCGGAAATGATTCGCTTTTTCTGCTGAACCCGCGAGGCCTGCTGTGGAGCGAAGTGCAGGCTGATGACATCGTCCTGATCGATGATGCCGGCACCAAGCTGGCGGGACGCCATGATGTCGAGCCGACGGCCATGTTCATCCATGCGGCCATTCACCGGATCGCGAGGAAGGCTTGCGTACTGCATACCCATATGCCCTACGCCACCGCGCTGACTCTGACCGAAGGACGGACGCTCGACACGACGCTGTCGCAGAATGCGATGCGTTTTCACGGCCGCATTGCCGTGGATGACAGTTACAACGGACTTGCGCTCGATGCCTCGGAAGGAGAACGGATCGCCCGGGCCATGAACGGGGCCGATGTCGCCTTCCTGGGCAACCATGGCGTGGTGGTGTGCGGCCCGCGCATCGATCATGCGTACGACGATCTGTATTACCTGGAGCGCGCATGCGCTTCCCAGGTGATTGCGGAATCCACCGGGCGCCGCCTTGTTCCTGTCGACGAAGCGCTTGCGAGTCGCGTGGCCGAACAGACAACGGGCGAACGCTTGCAGTCGGAATTGTTTTTCGAGGCATTGCGAAGGACCCTGCCGTAACATCCGCGTCCTTTTTCGGGCTTGGCCGATCAGCTAACCGTTCCTGCTCCGCACGCCTGTTCAGCAACGACGGAGATCGTTTGCTCAGGGTTGCATCAGCTTCAGGCTTCTCAGTGCTTCATTGAACTTCCCGATTGTCAGCGGCTTGGTGAGATGCGCATCGAACTCCGCATCGAGTGAACGCTGCCGATCCTCCTGCGAGCCATAGCCGGTGAGAGCGATCAGCCTGATCCGGTGCTGCTGTTGCATGGAGCGTATGCGCCTTGCAATCTCATAGCCGTCCATCTTCGGCATGCCGATGTCGACGAGGGCGATATCCGCCCCGCCCGACAGGCATGCCGCAATGCCCTGCTCGCCGTCCGACAATGCGATGACCTGAAAACCGTGCTTCTCAAGCATGCCGGCAGTCATGTCCCTCGCGTCGTCGTGATCGTCGATCAGCACAACGGTGCAGGTCTGATTCCTGCCTGCCGCATCATTCGCCGTGCGCGCGGAGCGTTTGGCCTGCGTGAGAGGGAATCTGGCCATGAATGTACTGCCCTGGCCTGCACCGTTGCTTGTGCAGGCAATCGAGCCGCCATGCAATTCAGTGAGCTGGCGCACCAGTGCAAGGCCGATGCCTAGGCCGCCCTTGGCCCGATCCAGTGATCGCTCTCCCTGGACGAATACGTCGAAGATGTTCGGCAGCAGTTCGGCGGAGATGCCGATGCCGGTATCGGTCACGGCCAGGACCGCGTCGTGTTCGCCCGCTTGCACATCGACCTCGATATTGCCGCCTTCCGGCGTATACTTGATCGCATTGTCCAGCAGGTTGTTGACGATCTGCTCGATACGGGTGGCGTCCGCCTCGATCCAGACAGGTTTCGCGGCGGAGAGTGCCATGGAATGATTGCGGGCCCGGCCGGTGGATTGCAGTGTGCCCATGCACTGGCCGACCATGGCCGTCAGGTCGAGTGGCTGCCTGTTCAACAGCACCTTACCCGACAGGACACGGCTCACGTCCAGCAGATCATCGACGATATGGGTCAGGTGTTCGCCCTGGCGGCTGATGATCCTGCGCGCGCGCTCGGACATGGCGGTATCCCCGGCCATGTCCAGGATGTCGATGGCGCTGATGATGGCGGCAAGCGGGTTGCGGAGTTCATGACCCAGCATGGCGAGAAACTGGTCCTTCGCCTTGTTCTGTTCTTCGGCAAACCGGCGTGCCGCCTGTTCGCTCAGCAGCAGTCTGTTCCGCTCCGCTTCAGCGGCTTGCCGGGATGCCTTCTCCTGTTCCAGCGTATGGCTGGCCTCGACCAATGTCGCGTTCAGCTCATTCATCTCGGCTACGCCCGATGACGGGATCGCCTGAACGGCCCGACCCTTTCCGAGGCCGTTGGCGGCCTGCACCGCTCCATTAACGGCGTGCAGGATGCGTCGTCCGACGATCCAGGCTACGGTTGAGGCAAGAAGCACCGCGGTCAGCAATCCGAGAACGGTGACCCATAGCGCGTGGCGCACCGCCGAGTCGATCTCTTCGACCGGCGCACCGATGGCGACCGTCCAGTCGGCCAGCGACGACTGCGTGAAAACATCATAGACTTCGATGTCTCCCCTGATCGTGTGACGCAACACGCCTTCGAAGCCGGTCTGGATGGCATTCACGGTGTCGGCATTCGCCTTTTTTCCGACGAATTCACGGGCGCCGTGGCTGCGCGCCAGCGTGTTGCCTGCCCGGTCGAAAATGGCTACGACCCAGCTCGATTTGATGCCCCGGCCCGCGAACGCCCGGTTGAAGTAATCCTGCGGCAAAGCCTGCGTGAGCACATACCGCCTGGAGCCGACCGTGACGAGGCTGTCCACCAGGATTACATGTCGCTGGATATGAACGCCCCAGGTGAGATTCGATACATGCAATTCACCATCGCTTTTGATCCTGGCGAAGTCGTCGAGATTGACCGCACGTTTCGGCAATTGCGTCCCGAACGGAACACGCGTGCTGATGATCTGCTGGCCGTCTTCCCCATAAAGAATGACCCATCCGTCGGCAGCCAGGTTGGCGATCTTCGCCTGTTCGTAGAAGTGCCGGTAATTCCCGTCCTTCAGCGCCTCGGATGTCGCCAGAACGCGCAATGCGGAGCGCACTCCGGAAAACTCGCGGTCAATGATCAGGGTGGTTGCCCTGGCCGTCTCGCGGATGCTGTTCAACAGGGCGGTGCGCTGCGCTTCCCTCAGATTGTTCAGGGAGATTGCGGAAAAGACGATAACGGGAACAAGGGCGGCAAAAACCAGGCTGATGAGGTGAGTCCGTAGTCGCATTGCTTCCCTTCTTGCAATCGTTCTTGCGCCGGTGATGATTCAAACTGTCGAGATCATACCGGTACTTTCATCCTTCTCCCGGCATGGATGTGAAAATTGCCGCAAGCCGGATCGGGCCGCGCAGTTCGTCTGCGGGAGGAAGCGCCCTGCCAGGCAGTTGCAGCCAAGGGCGGAGGTTGTTTGAAGAAGGGAGCGAATCGTCAGGCGGCAGATGCCTGCTTGAACTTGCCGACCAGTGCACCGATGCGGGCCATCACGTCTTTCAGTTGCATCAGGCTGTATGGTTTGGATAGCAACAGGAAATCGAAATTGATGCGGTCGTTATCGACCACCAGAAAGCCGAAACCGGACGC
>NZ_DASZBA010000022.1:0-3460 GCF_035944575.1 Noviherbaspirillum sp. | reverse complement strand
GTCCTTGCCCAGGTGGGCGATCGAGCCGGAGATCGGGCCGACGTGGCCGATGCGCACGACCTGTTCCTGTGCCGATGCGGCACCTGCCAGTGCAAATGCAATCGCGCCTGCCAATGGAATCATTTTTGTCTTGAACTGCATAAAATAGCCTCCTGAGGATTGAAAAATTACAAGCTTACTGCAACACTAGAACGCCCTAACCCATTCCTGCTTCAGAACAGGCTGACGGTACAACACTACAAACCGTTCGAACAAATTTTTTCTGCAGTTCTTTCAACATTCACCGATTTCCATATGCCGAAATTTCACACGCTGGACAAAGTCGACCGCAAGCTGTTGAACCTGCTGCAGAAAGATAACCAGATCCCCACACGCATCCTGGCTGAAAAAGTCCACATCTCTCAGCCGACCTGCCTTCGCCGTATCCGCGATTTGCGCCAGGCGGGCATCATCGCGGCAGACGTCGCCATGGTCGATCCCTTTGCACTCGGCTACGGCATGCTGGCATTCCTCGAGGTCTCGCTCAACAATCAGTCGGACGACCACATGCAGGAATTCGAAGCCCGCATGGGCAAGGAAGCCGAAGTGCTGCAGTGCTACTTTGTCTCAGGCGACTATGATTACTTCCTGGTTGTCCATGTGATCGACATGGACGCCTACTACCAGTTTGTACGGCGCGTCATTTCCGGTTCGGGAAACGTCCGCCATTTCCAATCCCGGTTTCCAATGAAGCGGGCCAAATTTGCGACCCGCATTGCCTTCGACGAGAAGGTGCCGGAATTGCAAGTGCGCGTCGCAAAGTAGCAGTCGCCTCCCTATAACGCAAAAGCGCCTCGATGGATGACACGATCCATCGAGGCGCTTCATTTTGTGAAGCCTGAAAAGGGAAGATCAGGCCTGCAGCGGACGCGAGGTGGCGAGTTGGCTCGCAGGGCGACGAGGCATGCCGGTAAAGGCGAAATCGACTTCCGGCAGGCGGCCGGAAACGATATCGGCGATTGCACGGCCTGATCCGCAACCCATGGTCCAGCCCAGCGTGCCATGTCCGGTGTTCAGGAACAGGTTGCTGAAACGGGTCTTGCCGATGTAGGGAACATTCGACGGCGTAAGCGGCCGCAATCCTGTCCAGTAGACCGGATTGTCGTAATTGCACGCATTCGGAAACAGTTCGCGGGTGCGGCGTGTGATCGCCTCGCAACGGGTAGTGTTGAGTTCCCGGGTATAACCGTTCAACTCGCAAGTACCGGCGACCCGGAGACGGTTGCCGAGGCGCGAGACCACCAGTTTGTGACCGTCGTCGGTCAGCGACACCGTCGGTGCGGCTGCCGGGTCGATGATGTCGTAAGTCGCGGAATACCCTTTGCCCGGATAGATCATGAGGTCGATGCCGAGCGGCTTGAGAAGTGGAACCGAAAAGCTGCCCATTGCCATGACGAATGCATCGGCGCGCAGGACCTGATGGCGGCCATCCGGTGTGATGACTTCCACGCCGGTAATCTTGGCCGATGCGCCTGTGCCTTCGGTGATCAAGCGGGTAATGGTCGTGTTGAAGCGGAAATCGACACCTGCGCTCGCGGCCTTGCTCGCGAGACCGGTAGTGAACTTGTAGACATCGCCGGATTCATCGGTGGCGGTAAAGTCGCCGCCGACGATCTTGTCGCGGATGCGTGCCAGTGCCGGCTCGATTCTCACCACTTCATCGGCGCTAATCGAATCGCGTGGGCAGCCAAGATCGCGCATGAGCTTGGCAGCCGGCAACGACTCGTCGAATTCCTTTTGTTCAGTATAGAAGTGCAGAATGCCCTTGGTCAGGTGATCGTAGTCGACGCCTGTTTCGGCGCGAACGGCCTGCAGCGTCTGGCGGCTGTATTCGGAGATGGCCACGATCTGGCGGATATTGTCGGCTGTGCGTGCCGGTGTGCATTCGCGCAGGAAATTCAGGCCCCAACGCCATTGCAGCCATTCGGGTCGGAAGCGATACAGCAGCGGTGCGTCTTCCTTCCCCAGCCACTTCAACACTTTCATCGGGGCTGCGGGATTGGCCCATGGTTCGGCATGCGAGACGGAAATCTGGCATCCATTGGCAAAACTGGTTTCTTGTGCCACGCCTGGCTGGCGTTCGATGACAGTAACATCATGGCCGGATTTATTCAAAAACCAGGCGGATGCGGTACCAATGATGCCTGAACCCAATACGATGACTTTCATGAGCAGCTCCGTAAGTTGATACCGGAATTGTAGAAAGTTAACGCTTGTTTATGTATTCAATGAGGCGGGAGAAATTTTTATTTGGTAGGGAAGAATAGGGAAAAACGTTTAAAAAACAAAATTATTCAAATTAATTTTATTTTTTTGAAGACTGGGCTTTTATCAGCTCTTGCGAAACGGCTCTTGTCACAACTTCTTTCAGTGTATGGTGCAGGCCGGTCCTGATTTCCGACGCGAGCTCCGCCACAGCGGTTTGTAAAACGTCGGCCAAACTGTCCCGAACTCTTTGCTCCAGCACGAAATCGATGCGGTCCAGCACTTGCTGCAGTACGCGCTCCCGCAATTCCGTTTCCAGTTGTTCCCATCTCTCCTTGGTATCCAAGTCGTTCTTCAACTCCTCGGAAGACATGATCACATGCGGCGCCGGTTCCACGACTGGCGGCTCTGTTCGAGCGGCATTGTCCGGCTGCAACGGCGCCGGGGATGCAACGGAAGATGATAATGGTGGGGAAATGATTTCGGTCAGAACCGGAATGCCGGCGTCCGGCGTTGAATTATTCATGCTTTTTCAGCGACAAAATGGGTAAGGGGATAGCCGCGTTGCTGATAGAAACGATAGCGCTCCCGCCCGGCGTTCTTGTCGATATCGTCGGCACCGATGATTTCAAACATGCGCTCGAAGCGGGCGAAATGCGCGGGTGTGCCGGCAGACAGGTTGATCAGGATCTCGTGATGAGGCAGTTCGTCGTGATCGTTGTCGGTCAAAATGATTGGCGTCACGGAAGCCTGCGGATCATCGACCGGGACGTGAGGCAGGAAATCCAGTTCGGAAAATGTCCAGAGTGCCTGGTCGAGGGCGGCAAGATCCGTCCTGTCCTTTGTCAAAATCACAATGCGAAAATTCGCCGCGCGGGCCTTGCGTGCAAGCCGGCAGGCATAGGCGAGTTTGTCGGGAACGTTGCTATGAAAATCAATGCGGGTCATCGCTTGCAAGCCGCTTCTTTCGGTGTGTTGCGACTTAGGGTCATCAGGTGGAGCAGATACTGCGGGCATCGTCAGAATCTGAATCCCGGCGGCGCGTTGCCGGCCGGTGGTGGCAACGCCGTATCGCTCGACCGGACTTGCGTCGCCTGGCTACTCGTCTGATCGTTTGATTTTGCGAGCGGTTTCTCTGCAGGCGCCGCCGCTTCCGGTGGCGGGTTACGGTAGGTTTTTGGTAACTTGTTCGAAACCGGATATCCGGCGGCAGTCA
>NZ_DASZBA010000021.1:0-14275 GCF_035944575.1 Noviherbaspirillum sp. | reverse complement strand
ACTCCTCGCAGGCATCGGTACCGGAAGCATTCGAAGCAGGGCTGCAAGCCGCCCGCCGGGGCGCATTCACGCACATGGCCTTCTGCTGCCGGGCGCTGGTGGTCACCGACCGCATGCCGCCCGAACATACCGCGTCCTATTTGTCCGGTCTTCTCATCGGTACCGAATTGCACGACATCGCGCAGCGCACTTCCGGCGGCAATGCTGGATCGGCCGGCGTACCAGTGCAGATCATCGGCAGTTCGTCTCTTGCCACGCGGTATCGCAATGCTCTTGAATCGTGGGGCATCGCCGCACGGGTCTGGCAACCCGACGACGTCTATCTCTCGGCACTTGCTGCCTTGTTCAATCTGAAAGCCACAACACCATGAATACTCTCTTTTCTCCGCCGGAGATGCCGCTGGTAGCCATCCTGCGCGGCCTTGCTCCAGAAGAAGCCCCTGATGTCGGACGCATCCTGTTCGATGCCGGCTTCCGCATGCTTGAAGTGCCGCTCAACCGTCCCGGTGCCGCAGATGCAATCAAGGCGTTGCTGAAGATCGCACCGGACGACGCGGTGATCGGCGGCGGCACCATGCTGACGAAAGCCGATGTGGATGAGGTCAAGGAAGCAGGCGGCCGCCTGATGGTGTCGCCCAACTGCGACCCGGATGTCATCGCCTATGCAGTCAGTCGCAACATGATCGTCCTGCCCGGCGTGGCGACGCCGTCGGAGGCATTCCGCGCCCTGCAGGCCGGCGCGCACGGCCTGAAGCTGTTTCCGGCGGAAATGCTGCCTCCAGGCGCCGTCAAGGCGATGGCGTCCGTGCTGCCCCCGGGGACGCCGCTGATGCCTGTGGGCGGCATCCGTCCCGACAACATGGCACCCTATGTGGAAGCCGGCGCGACCGGCTTCGGGATCGGCGGCCAGCTTTACAAGCCCGGCGTCGACCATGCTGCACTGAAAGCCTCCGCCGACGCATTCATTGCGTCGCGCGCGGCGTTGCTGCGCTAGGCCCGGAGGCAGATAACATCGGGCAGCAGCCGGCCGGCTGGTAAAATGTCGGGTTGTTTGATCTATTTCCACGAAGGCTTTTACTGTGCTGTCTACCGCTAATATCACGATGCAGTTTGGCCCCAAGCCGCTGTTCGAAAACATTTCCGTCAAATTCGGCGACGGCAACCGCTACGGCCTCATCGGCGCGAACGGTTGCGGCAAGTCGACCTTCATGAAAATCCTCGGTGGCGACCTCGAGCCGTCCGCCGGCAACGTCATGCTCGATCCCGACGAGCGCCTGGGCAAGTTGCGCCAGGACCAGTTCGCCTATGAGGATATGCGGGTGCTCGACGTGGTCATGATGGGGCACACCGAAATGTGGGAGGCGATGCGGGAGCGTGATGCCATCTACGCCAATCCGGAAGCCACCGACGACGACTATATGAAAGCCGCCGACCTGGAGGCGAAGTTCGCCGAATACGACGGCTATACCGCCGAAGCGCGTGCCGGCGAACTGCTGCTTGGCGTCGGCGTTCCGATCGAACAGCACCAGGGGCCGATGAGCAATGTCGCGCCCGGCTGGAAGCTGCGTGTCCTGCTGGCGCAGGCGCTTTTCTCCAATCCGGACATCCTGCTGCTGGACGAGCCGACCAACAACCTCGACATCAACACCATCCGCTGGCTGGAAGGCGTGCTCAACGAGCGCAACTCCACCATGATCATCATTTCCCACGACCGGCACTTCCTGAACCAGGTCTGCACCCACATGGCCGACATGGATTACGGCACGCTGAAGGTCTATCCGGGCAACTACGACGACTACATGCTGGCGTCGTCGCAGGCGAGGGCACAGCAACTGTCGGCCAATGCCAAGGCCAAGGAAAGGGTCGCCGAACTGCAGGATTTCGTGCGCCGCTTCTCGGCGAACAAATCGAAGGCCCGGCAGGCGACATCGCGCGCCAAGCAGATCGAGAAGATCAAGATGGAGGACGTCAAACCGTCGAGCCGCCAGAATCCGTTCGTGCGCTTCGACGGCGAGAAGAAGCTGCACCGGCAGGCTGTCGAGGTGCAGGGCCTTACCAAGGCGTACGACCGCACGCTGTTCAAGAATGTCGATCTCATGGTCGAAGCCGGCGAGAAAATCGCCATCATCGGCGCCAACGGCGCCGGCAAGACTACGCTCTTGCGCTGCATAGGCGGCGACCTCTGCGGCCTGCAGCCGGACCGCGGCACGGCGAAATGGGCGGAAAACGCCAATCCGGGCTACATGCCGCAAGACCCGACTGAAGAATTCGCGGTCGACAAGAACCTGACCGACTGGATGGGCCAATGGACCAAGGAAGGCGACGATGACCAAGCAGTCCGTTCCATCCTTGGCCGGTTGCTGTTTTCCGGCGACGATGTGAAAAAATCCGTAAAGGTGCTGTCAGGCGGCGAGAAGGGACGGATGATGTACGGCAAGCTGATGCTGGGCCGCCACAACGTGCTGCTGATGGATGAGCCGACCAATCACATGGACATGGAATCCATCGAGTCGCTCAACATCGCGCTCGACAAATACGCCGGCACCCTGATCTTCGTGTCGCACGACCGTGAGTTCGTATCGTCGCTCGCCACGCGCATCCTGGAAATCAAGGATGGCGAAATCATCGACTTCCAGGGAAATTACGAGGATTATCTGACCAGTCAGGGTATCGAGTAAGCAGGCGGAGAGGGCGTATCAGAAAGCGGGATCAGGAAGCCGCAACGGGTTTCGCTTCCTCGGATGCGCCTGTATCACCGGACGGCGATTCCTCGAGGTTCAGAAGCTGGTCGAGCCGGTTGCCCAGACTTCTTGCCATCTCGCTGCCTTTGGCCTTGAGCACTGCGTCCAGGTATGGCTGACGTATCGCCCGGAAATCATCGATGGAACCTGCCCGTTCGACCTTCAGCTGCAAGCCGTACCCGCGCAGTCCGATCGTGCTCTTGATGGTTTCGTTGTAAAAGTGATAGATCGCCTGGAACTGGTTCTCGCCAGGAGGCAGTATGGAAGACGGGGCTTGCTTCTGCTTGTCTTCTTCGACCGCATCCACCGGCGTTTCATCCGCTTGAGCCATGGGTGGCGCAGCGGGCGGCTCTGGTGAGAATGCCGGCGCCTGTCCATTGGCAGGTGCGATGAAACCCAGTGCAAAAAGTTCGTTGACGCTTTGCTCGTCTATGCCGATGGTGCCGACTTTTTTGAGCAGGTCGTTTGTGTCATGTTTGCCATCGATCATGACCAGCAGGGTACGCAGGCGCGGCGCGAGATGATGTTTTCTTGTGGAAATTTCTTCCCGGCCTTTTTCGGTCTTGTCGTAAATTGTATTTGTCATGGCCTTTGTCTCCTTCAGGCAGATGATGCTGCAACGATATCGCAGGCGTTACTTTTGGGCTACCAAGTCGTTTCTTATAATGCCGAAAAGAAATACGTCTGTTGATGTTGCTCAACCTCAGTATGCTACCGTTCATAACTTTGGTAAACCTGAATGTTGCTCCTGGGAATCATATTTGAAGCATTGAAATGATATATAAAAGCAATCAAATGCTTGAAACCGCATGTATTTCCTATATGTATGCTGAGCCTGTAATCCTCGAAATGCCAAATCCACGCTTCGCCCTCTTTAGTTGATCCACGAGATGCAAACCATCAAAACCATTGAATTTGAACGCCCGCAAATGCAATCCGGCACCAGCTGCACTGCGAATGCCTGGGCGCGAACACCCGCACAGCCGTCGCCCCAACAGAAGGCGGAACTCAAGCAACGCATCAAGCACCTCCTGAAAGAGCGCAAGGCCGTATTGGTTGCACATTATTACGTCGATGCCGACCTGCAGGATCTTGCTGAAGAAACCGGCGGCTGTGTATCCGATTCGCTGGAGATGGCGCGCTTCGGCCGTGACCATCCGGCTGAAACGCTGGTGGTGGCCGGCGTCAGATTCATGGGCGAAACTGCAAAGATCCTCAGCCCGCAGAAGCGCGTGCTGATGCCCGACCTCGACGCGACCTGCTCGCTCGACCTCGGCTGCCCGGCGGATGAATTCGCCGCATTCTGCGACACCCATCCGGATCGCACCGTCGTGGTGTACGCAAACACCAGCGCTGCCGTCAAGGCGCGCGCCGATTGGATGGTGACGTCGTCGATCGGCCTGGATATCGTGCAGCACCTGCATGCGCAAGGTAAAAAAATCCTGTGGGCGCCCGACAAGCATCTCGGCGGTTATATTCAAAAGAAAACCGGCGCCGACATGCTGCTATGGCAG
The DNA here is from genome assembly GCF_035944575.1 of Noviherbaspirillum sp. Taxonomy (GTDB): domain Bacteria; phylum Pseudomonadota; class Gammaproteobacteria; order Burkholderiales; family Burkholderiaceae_D; genus Noviherbaspirillum. Next base: position 10,020 of record NZ_DASZBA010000021.1, on the reverse strand, counting down.
GGGTCGTGCCTGGTGCATGACGAGTTCAAGGGTATCGAGCTTGAATTGCTCAGGAAAGAGCATCCGCGCGCCAAGGTCCTTGTGCACCCGGAATCGCCTGAAGCGGTGGTGGCGCAGGCCGACGTGGTCGGCTCCACCTCGCAACTGATCGCCGCCGCGCAGACGCTGGATGCCACCGAATTCATCGTCGCCACCGACAACGGCATCCTGCACAAGATGAAGATGGCCGCGCCTGGCAAATACTTCATCGATGCGCCGACGGCCGGCAACAGTGCAACCTGCAAGAGTTGCGCGCATTGCCCGTGGATGGCGATGAATGGCTTGCAGAATCTGGCGGATGTGCTGGAGAACGGCCGCAATGAAATCCATGTCGATCCGGAAATCGGTCGCAAGGCCTATGTATGCATCGATCGCATGCTGGATTTCGCGGCGAAAAAGAAAGCCAATGTCCGGCCCGGCCCGAATCTGGCAAGCGAACAAAAACTCTTTCAGGGAATCGGTCCGGCATGAGCACGTTGAACAATCCGTTTGCGCCTTTCGACGCCGCACTAGCTGTCGCCTTCGAATCAAATATCCGCATCGCGCTGGAGGAAGATGTCGGCCCGGGCGACCTCACTGGCAAGCTGGTGCCGGAAAATGAATGGGTGAAGGCGCGCGTGATTGTGCGCGAGGCAGCGGTGCTGTGCGGCGCCCCCTGGTTCGAAGGCGTCATGAAACGCCTTGATCCGGGCATGCACATCGACTGGCGCTATCCGGAAGGCGCGCTGATGAGCGAGGACAGCGAAGTCTGCGTCATTGAAGCCCCGGCTCGGGCCTTGCTTACGGCGGAGCGCGGCGCGCTGAATTTCCTGCAACTGCTTTCCGGCGTTGCGACCGCAACGCGGCAGTATGTCGATGTCATTGCCGGGACCCGCGCCGCGATCCTCGATACCCGCAAGACACTGCCTGGATTGCGGCTTGCACAGAAATACGCGGTGCGCGTGGGCGGCGGCAAGAATCAGCGGCTGGCCCTGTACGACGGCATCCTCATCAAGGAGAACCATATCGCGGCGGCGGGTGGCATCGCGCCCGCCGTGCGCGCCGCCATGGCGCTGAACGCCGACGTCTCCATCCAGGTGGAGGTGGAAAGCCTGGACGAACTGGAGCAGGCTTTGGCGGCCGGCGCAACGTCGGTGCTGCTGGATAATTTTTCGTTGCAGATGATGCGCGATGCGGTACAGCTTTCTGCCGGTCGAGCGGTGCTGGAGGCGTCGGGCGGGATCAACATGGCCACCGTACGGGCTATCGCCGAAACCGGCGTGGACCGGATTTCGATCGGCAGCCTGACCAAGGATGTGAAGGCGACGGATTACTCCCTGCGGATAATTGGCTAGAGTGCTTTCGGTCTGACTGTGCCAGGCGAGGCCGAGGTGGTTTGCCTGCGGAACAAGGGTGGAGCGGGCAATTGGGCAGCATGCTGCCGTCCGCGAAACGGCATCCGCTTGCAAGCGGATGCGCGCCCTGCAAGGGTGGTGACGCGACATGGCGGGCCATGGCAAGGAAGCCTCGGCGGCCCCGCACAACGCCGTGCCGCTGGCAAAGCGCCCGGCATCGACGGTACGGTCAGACTGAAAGCGCTCTAGGCCCGACGTTCTCTAACGTTCCGTGGCGGACGAGAGCGCGAGCCTCCCGGCGCTTTGCGGCGTGCCGGCGTCCGCCGACGGCACTGTTTCCATGCGCTGGCGCCAACGCGGATGCGCATGGTTTGACGTCCATACTTCCAGATGCAGCTGGGACAGCAGCACCGAGTCATTCAGCAGCCGGAGTTTTTGCGACGGGTCGATCGCATCCGGCCCGCCGCGCAGCATCCGCTCCAGCAGGTGACTGCGGGGTTCGGGTGCCAGGTCAGGACGACGCGGCCTTCCCGCCGCGCAAACCAGCGCATTGATCACCGGATCCACCACCGCATCGACGAAGGTTGGTTCATGCACTGTTTCGCTCGCATAGGCATACGTCTGCCGCAGTTCCACCGGCGGCTCGGCTTCTTCCGGAATCAGAAACAGCTTTTTTGCCCGTGCCAACCGTCCCGGCGATACGCGGCTCGACCATACCGATAGTGGCGCCGACAGCATCAGCGCGCCGGCAATCGGCAGCAGCCACGGCAGGAATGCCGGATCGAGCAGGTAGATACCTACTGCCCAGGCGAGTCCCAGCAACATGTGAAGGCCATGCTTGCGCAGCGCCTCGCCCCATGATGTCGCGGAGTCATGCCGTGGCGGCGACTTCCATGGAATATCGATGCCGAGAAATGCGGCGATGACGAAAAAAGTATGGAACACCATCCGCACCGGCGCGAGCAGCATGGAGAACACCATCTCCAGCAATGCGCTGGCCGCGACCCGCAGCTTGCCGCCGAACGGCTTTGCGCCATGCACCCAGACTACCAGCACGCTGAGTATCTTCGGCAGCAGGAGGAGGGTGGCCGTGGTGGTGAACAGCGCAAGCGCCCTGGCGGGATGCCACTGGGGCCAGGTCGGGAAGAGCTGGCGCGGCTCGGTGAAGTACTGCGGCTCGACGAGCGTATGCAGTGCAAGCAGGCCGGTCGATATGGCCAGAGACAAGAACCAAAGTGGCGCCGACAGGTAGGCCATCACGCCGGTAATGAATACCGCCCGGTGCACCCCGTGCATGCCGCGTGCCGTCAGCAGGCGGAAATTCATCAGGTTGCCGTGGCACCAGCGGCGGTCGCGCTTGACCTCATCCAGCAGGTTGGGCGGCATCTCCTCATAACTGCCGTCAAGGTCGTAAGCGATCCACACCGCCCAACCGGCACGGCGCATCAGCGCGGCTTCGACGAAGTCGTGCGACATGATTTCCCCGGCGAGCGATCCGCGGCCGGGCAGCGGCGAGAGGGCGCAATGCCGCATGAAGGGCTCCATGCGGATGATGGCGTTATGTCCCCAGTAATGCGATTCCCCCAATTGCCAGTAGTGCAGCCCGGCAGTGAACAGCGGGCCGTACACGCTGCCGGCGAATTGCTGGATACGCGCATACAGGGTTTCCCTGCCGGCGGCGCGCGGGGCCGTCTGGATGATGCCCGCGCCCGGATTTGCCTCCATCAGCCGCACCAGCGTGGTCACGCAGTGGCCGCTCATTACGCTGTCGGCATCGAGCACGATCATGTAACGGTAGTTCTTGCCCCAGCGCCGGCTGAAGTCGTCGATGTTGCCGCTCTTGCGCTTGACGCGCCGGCGCCTGCGCCGGTAAAAGATGCGGCCGAAACCGTCCACGGTGCGGCACAGCGCTGCCCATGCCGCCAGTTCGCTGGTGCAGATGTCGGCATCGTTGCTGTCGCTGAGAAGGAAGAAATCGAAGCGGTCGAGTTCCCCGGTGCGGGCGATCGATTCGTAGGTGGCCCGCAAGCCGGCCATGACCCGCGGCACATCTTCGTTGCAGATCGGCATCACGATGGCCGTGCGGGCGGACGGATCGAGAGGCTTGTGCGGATCAGCCAGGTGCGACACCGCGAAGCGGTCGTCGCCGCGCATCATCACCAGGAACCCCGCCATCGCAGTCCAGAAGCCGGCGGACACCCAGCAGAACAGGATCGCAAAGAGGACAAGCACGCCGATCTCGTAAGGTTTTGTACCCTGGTAGGGCATGACCTTTGCCATGAACCATGTCGCGACGATCGTCTGGGAAAATAACAGGAAGAGCAGGACAGCGCGCCGGATATTGCCCTGGTGCTGCCAGCTACCCAGCGGATCAGGGCCGTCGACCACATCATCCTGATCGGTATCCGGTACCGTCGCCGGCCAAGCCTGGCGATTTCCTTCGCTGCGTTCGACCCAATGCCGTCGCCGGCGGAACGTTGTCTGCAGCCAGCGTTTGATCGGATTCAGCGTGCCCCAGGGATGCGGCGCCATCGAACCACGGTTTGGCCGTGGCGCAAGCTCGGGGCGGCCGGGTTCCTCCGGAACGGCGTAGCGCAGCCGGGCTTCGATCGAATCGAAAGCCGGGCCTGCCGAGGATGCCTTTTGTCCGGCCAGCGCCTGGTGTATCGCGGTAATCGCCTCGCGCGGACTCGCCTCGTGAGCGACGACAGCGCTGATATCTTTCCGGACGTGGGCAGGAGGCTGCAGACGATCGAGATATTGATCGCTGCGCGCCGCACCGGACGGTGACGGCGTCACGTCGGGGGAAGTATGTAGCTCCACGTTTCTGATAGAGGATTGTTTCCGTCGCGCAGGAAGGCGCGCAGTTCGACCGGCTTTTTCTCGTCAAGCCGCTTCAGCCGCACCACCATGCGCCAGCCACCGGTGGCTGCGTTCCTGTATGTATTGGTTTCCAGAATCTTCGCGTTGGCGTCAGCGCTGATGACCGCTTCGGCCTTGGCATCGGCCTGCAGTTTTTTCAGCACCGGACCTTCGAAATCGACCGAGAGGGCGATGCTGTCGTCCGGCTTGGCGACGTAACCAAGCCCCCGGCGCGTCTGGCTCACCCAGGCCAGGGGTGGGCGTCGTTCGGTCTGCTTCTGCCAGAGAAGCCGATACTCGATATCGAGGGGCTGGCCCGTCGCGGGCAACGCGTTGGGTACCCAGAATGCGACGATATTGTCATTGGTTTCGTCCGGTGTCGGTATCTGGATCAGTTCCACCCGTCCCGCACCCCATTTACCGATGGGTTCCACCCAGGCGCTGGGTCGCGCTTCGTAGCGTGCTTCCAGATCCTCGAAGTTGGGGAACGCCCGGTCGCGTTGCATCAGTCCGAATCCAAGCGGATTGGTCATCCCGAACGATGTCACCAGCAAGCGCTTCGGATTGACCAATGGCCGCCAGATCCATTCGCCGGTGCCTGAATGAATGGACAATCCATCGGAATCATGGACCTCGGGCCGGTAATCTTCCGTGGCGGAGCGCTGATTCTCGCCGAACAGATACATGCTGGTCAGCGGTGCGATACCGATCTTGGCAATGTTCTCACGCAGGTAAAGCTGGGCCTTCACGTCCATGACGGTATCGACGCCCGGCTTGACGACAAAACGATAGGCGCCGGTGATGCGGGGTGAATCCAGCAGCCCGTAGATCGTGAGCTGCTTTGCTCCCGGTTCCGGCCGTTCGATCCAGAACTGCACGAAGCGTGGAAATTCCTCGCCGGAATGCAGGGCGGTATCAACGGCGATACCGCGTGCCGACAACCCATATACCTGGCCTTTGCCGACGGCCCGGAAATAACTTGCGCCGAGGAACACGACCACTTCATCCTTGTACTGTGTCGTATTGAGCGGGTAATGCACGCGGAAGCCGGCGAATCCGGCGCTTTCCAGGTCCTTGGCGTCCAGGCGATTGGCGCCGTAGTCAAACAGATCCGGATCGAACGCGATTTCCTGGACACGTCCGCCAACGATTTCATTGATCTTCACCTTCGAATCGAAAGTTCTGCCCTGATGAAAAAAAGCGAGTTCGAAGGGCAGCTTGCGGTCTTTCCAGTAATTATGGTCGGGACGGAAGCGTATGTCCCGATACTGGTCGTAGTTCAGGCTCTCCAATGCCCTAGAGATGTTTTTCTCAGGCTTTTTATAGGAAACGGAAGCAAGGCGCTTCGCTTCGGCAGCGGCGTCATCGAAATTGAATGCGAAGCCGGTGGATGACGCAAGACAGACTGACAGGAAGACAAGCGCCTTCCTGCACCAGTCGTGCGAGGGACGTATAAAGCGGGACATGGCTGTGCGTGGGAATGCAATCATCCGGCGATCTTGACACAGTGGTAAGGCAGCCATTTGATGCGCTGCAACCACAGGCCATATTGCACGGATGCATTATGTTCTCAACGGAAAGATATGTTGTTGAGCTGTAAATGCTTTGTCAACGTCGCATCGGGCCCAGCACCGTTGGCAGCGCTTTCGGCAAAGTATCCGGGAAGTCCCGGCTGAAATGCAGCCCGCGGCTTTCCCGGCGGGACAACGCGCTATCGACGATGAGCGACGCGACATCCACGAGGTTGCGCAGTTCGAGCAGGTCCCGCGTGATGCGGAAGTTGGCGTAGTACTCGTAAATTTCCTCGCGCAGCAGGCGGATGCGGTGCTGGGCCCGTTCCAGCCGCTTGGTGGTGCGCACGATGCCGACATAATTCCACATGAAGCGTCGCAACTCGTCCCAGTTCTGGGAAATCACGACTTCCTCGTCCGCATCGGTGACGCGGCTTTCGTCCCATGCCGGCAGCGACATTGCCTTCGGTTTGGGCTGCTGTTCGATATGCTGCGCGGCGGCCTGGCCGAGGACGACACATTCGAGCAGGGAATTGCTGGCCAGCCGGTTGGCGCCGTGCAGGCCGGTGTAGGCGGTTTCGCCGACCGCATACAGGCCGGGAAGATCAGTGCGGCCGCACATATCGGTGACGATGCCGCCGCAGGTGTAATGCGCCGCCGGGACGACGGGGATCGGCTGCTTCGTGATGTCGATGCCGAGTTCCATGCAGCGTGCATAGATATTCGGGAAATGCTCCTTCAGGAAAGCCGGAGGCTGATGACTGATGTCGAGATCGACATAATCGAGGCCGCGCTTCTTCACCTCGAAGTCGATGGCGCGCGCCACCACGTCGCGCGGCGCCAGTTCCGCACGTTCGTCGTGCGCCGGCATGAAACGCGTGCCGGCAGCCTCGCCGGCTTCCGCCGGCAGCTTGAGCAGTCCGCCTTCGCCGCGCACGGCTTCGCTGATCAGGAAGGATTTCGCATACGGGTGATACAGGCAGGTCGGATGGAACTGGATGAACTCCATGTTCGCAACCCGGCAGCCGGCGCGCCAGGCCATCGCGATGCCGTCCCCCGTCGCGGTGTCCGGGTTGGTGGTATAGAGATACACTTTCCCCGCGCCGCCGGTGGCAAGCACGGTATGATCGGCGGCCAGTGTCGTCACCTTGCCGGTCTTGACGTTCTGCACGTACAGTCCGACGCAGCGCGGCGCGCCGCCGCCGATCCGGTCGGAGCGGATGACGTCGATGGCGAAATGGTTTTCGAGGATGGTGATGTTCGGGTGGGAGCGGGCTTTTTCTTCCAATGTCACCTGGACCGCATGTCCGGTCGCGTCCGCCGCATGGATGATCCGGCGCTGGCTATGCCCGCCTTCGCGGGTGAGGTGGTAGCCGAGTTCGGCGCCGGCATCGCGGGTGAAGGGCACGCCCTGCGCGATCAGCCACTCGATTGCCTCGCGGCCATGCTCGACGATGAAGCGGGTCGCTCCTTCGTCGCACAGGTCGGCCCCGGCCACCAGCGTATCGCCGATGTGCTGTTCATGGCTGTCGCCGGAATCGAGTACCGCGGCAATGCCGCCTTGAGCCCAGTTGCTTGCGCCGTCCAGCAGGTTGCGCTTGGAAATGACAACGACTTTGCGGGTCTGTGCAAGATGCAGGGCGACCGATAGGCCGGCGAGTCCGCTGCCGACGATGGCGACATCACATTTCATAGGATATGGTGGAGCGGATTGCAATTTCCGCTGCCGTGGAAAAAGTTTGAGCCGGCATCTTATCACCTGGCAATCGATCGTTTACCGCTGTGCTACTCTGCTGCGGTGCTGAATTTAGGTAGGGAGATCCCCTGGTATGACTGGAATGTTGAAAAAATTTGCTCTGGCTCTTCTGGTGCTGCTCACGGTCCTGGTTGCCGGAATATTATGGTACCGGTCCGCCGTGCAGCCTCAGGTCGATGGCAGCCTGAAGTTGCCGGGACTGACGGCCGCGGTCGAGGTAATCCGTGATGCGGAAGGTATCCCGCATATTTACGCGAAATCCTCCGCCGATGCCTACTTCGCGCTCGGCGTGGCGCATGCGCAGGACCGGTTGTGGCAGCTTGAAATCAATCGCCGCATCGCCGCGGGCCGCATGGCGGAAATTCTCGGACCGAACGCGGTCGATACCGACCGCTTTCTGCGGACCCTCGGCGTGCGCCGCAATGCCGAACGGATTCTTGCCAATCTCGATCCGGAAACCCGTGCCGCGCTGGATGCCTATGCCAGCGGCATCAATGCCTATCTTGCCAACCGCAGCGGCCCGTTGCCGCCGGAATTCATCCTGACCGGCGCGCCGGCCCCGGCGCCCTGGCATCCGGTCGACTCCATCGGCTGGCAGACCATGATGGCCTGGGACCTGAGCGCCAACTGGTCGCAGGAATTGCTGCGCATGCGGCTCGCGCAGCGTCTGTCGCTGAAGCAGATCAATGAATTTCTGCCGCCTTATCCCGGCGATCCGGTCACCGCAACGCGTGACTACACTGCGCTGTACCGTGAACTCGCCGGCACGACGAAGCAACTGGAAAAGGTCTCGGCGATCGCGCCGCCGTCCTATGTCGATGGCATGGGTTCGAACAACTGGGTCGTGTCCGGCGCACTGTCGGAAACCGGCAAGCCGCTGCTCGCCAACGACCCGCATCTCGGGCTGTCGGCACCCGCCTTGTGGTACTTCGCCCATCTGTCCGCGCCCGGACTGAACGTAATCGGCGCGACCTTGCCCGGTATCCCGACCGTGGTGCTCGGGCGCAATGACCGGATCGCATGGGGCTTTACCAATACCGCGCCCGATGTGCAGGACTTGTATATCGAGCGCATCAATCCCGCCAATCCCGATCAGTACCAGACTCCTGACGGCTGGGCCGATTTCGCGCTGCGCAAGGAAGTCATCAAGGTCAAGGGCGAGCCCGACGTCATGCTCGATGTCCGCGAAACACGCCATGGCCCGGTCATCACCGGCGCATTGCCGATCCTGGCCCAGGCGCCGCTCGATGCGAAGACGCATGTCGTCTCGTTCGCCTGGACGGCGCTGCGGCCGGACGATCTGACGCTGCAGGCCGGGGTGAAGTTCAACCGGGCGAAGAACTGGACCGAGTTTCTCGAAGGTGCGAAGGATTTCGGCGCGCCGCAGCAGAGCATGGTGTATGCGGATATCGACGGCAACATCGGCTTCGTCGCGCCTGCGCGGGTGCCGGTGCGGTCGCCCGACAATGATCTGAAAGGACTTGCACCTGCGCCGGGCTGGGATGCGCGCTATGACTGGACCGGATTCATTCCTTTCGATGAACTGCCCAAAACCTTCAATCCGGCATCGAACCGGGTTGCCACCGCCAATGAAAAAATCGTCGGCCCGGACTATCCGCATTTTCTGACCAGCGAATGGACCTTGCCTTACCGTGCAAATCGCATCCGGGAACTCCTCGATGCGAAGCCGAAACATTCGATGGAGAGTTTCGCGTCGATGCAGAAAGACGATCTCTCGCTGGCGGCAAGGGAAATTCTGCCCCTCCTGCGCAAGACGGTGCCGCGCAATGAGCGCGCCAAATCCGCGCTGGGCATGCTGGCCGGCTGGGACGGAAGGATGGATGCCGGCCGTGCCGAACCGCTGATCTTCAACGCCTGGCTGCGCTCCGCTTCACGGCAGATCTTCATCGACGAACTTGGCGAGGCCTTGATGAAGGATTACTGGGAGCAGCGTAACGTTCATTTGTCGATGGTGCATGTGTTGACCGACAAGGAAGGGCAGGGTGCCTGGTGCGCCGATGCGGGCAAGCCGAATCCGGAAAAGCCGCAGAGCTGTGCCGACGTATTGGCGGCATCGCTCGACGCCGCACTCGACGACCTGGAACGGCGCTACGGCAAGGACATGGCGGGCTGGCGTTGGGGTGATGCGCATGAAGCCCGGTCCGAGCATCGCCCGTTCGGCCGGGTGGCTCCGCTGGCGAAAGTGTTCGATATCCGGGTGCCGTCGCCCGGCGATACGTTTACCGTCAATGTCGGGCGACATAATCTGCGTGACGAGAAGGAGCCGTTCACCAACCGGCACGCGGCAAGCCTGCGGGCGCTGTACGACATGTCGAACCCGGAAAATTCACGCTTCATTCACTCCACCGGGCAATCGGGCAATGTGCTGTCGCCCCTGTATGCAAACTTTGCGCAGCGGTGGGTCGATGTGCAGTACCTGCCGATGAAGATGGTGCGCACCGAGGTGGAAAAGGGCCGGATGGCGACCCTGACGATTCATCCATGAAGGCATGAGACG
>NZ_DASZBA010000020.1:0-19737 GCF_035944575.1 Noviherbaspirillum sp. | reverse complement strand
CTGAGAGAAAGGCGCTGTGCAGTGCCCTTGACGCACATGCCAATTTGTCCGACCTCACGGAATCGGATGATGCACCGTCACCAGTTTCGTTCCATCCGGAAAAGTCGCCTCCACCTGAATCTCAGGAATCATCTCCGCGATGCCTTCCATCACATCCGCACGGGTCAGGATCTTCGCGCCGTCGGACATCAGTTCGGCCACCGTCCTGCCGTCGCGCGCACCTTCCATGATCGCGGCGGTGATCAGCGCCACCGCCTCGGGATAGTTCAGCTTCAGCCCCCGCGCCTTGCGACGCTCGGCGAGCAGGGCAGCGGTAAAGATGAGGAGCTTGTCTTTTTCTCTTGGGGTCAGTTCCATTGTTTCTCCGGGTTGATCGGCGTCTGTCCATTCATGAATAGGGCAGCCATCGAATTCAGGTTTGCCATATGCGCGGTATGACTGCATCGCGTCCGGTTACCGCCGGCCGCAATCGCTGCCATACCGTTGTCATCAGCTGTTTCGCCGCTTCGCTGGAATCGCCGAGATGACGGGCGACGAGCACGGACTTCATTTGCGTAATGCCGACTGCCTCGCCGCAGGTTTCGCGCAGCTCCTTGATGACTGCCGCAGAAACCGTTTTACCGATTACGATGAGCGTCGCGCATACCGTTCTTCCATTTAGTCCCAACGGGCTTGCGACAGCATCACCGCCCGCTTCCAAAATGCCTTGCTCGAACCAGACCAGCTTGCCCTCGCGCCGGATGCTGGTGCGCTGCTCGATCTTGCCGCTGGCGAACGATTCGCCGGATGAGGTGCGGCCGAAGCAGAGGATTTCACAGCCGATATAGCTTGCGTCCCTGGCCAATTCGACATGGTTGTCCAGTTGCACATGCGCCTCATCGAAAAAAATGCTTTCCTGCGGCAGCCATTCAAGCGATGCATTCTCGCCGACATTCAGGTGAATGCTCTGCCGCGATACCCTGCCGCCTGCCCGATACCACTTTGCCGCGCCCGGCGTGGTTAACAGTGCGGCGGCGCCGTTGCCGACGCAGGCATGGATCGAAAGTTCGTCGCCGCCGACCACGCCGCCCGGCGGGTGCACGATGATGGCGTGGCATACCTTGCTGCCCTCCGGATACAACGGCTTCTGCACCCGGAGAGGACCATAATGGGAGCGCTCGACGAATCGCGTCGCTCCGGCATCGTCGGCGAATCCGAGCGCCAGCCATGCATGCCATGGCGTGGCGGAATTGACGGTCCCTTGCGGGGTGAGAGGTTCTGCGATGCGTTTCATGCCAAAACTATACTGCCAAGTGGCGCTTGACGTTTTCGCTGTTCATATCTTCTTGCACGCCGGAAGCAACCACTTCGCCGCGCGACAGCACAATGAACTTGTCGGCGAGTTCGTGCGCAAAGTCGAAATACTGTTCACACAACAGGATTGCGATATCGCCACGCTGCCGCAGCAGGCGAATCACATTGCCGATATCCTTGATGATCGACGGCTGGATGCCTTCAGTCGGTTCATCGAGGATGATCAGCTTCGGCTCGGCCAGCAGGGCGCGTGCGATGGCAAGCTGTTGCTGCTGCCCTCCGGATAGGTCGCCGCCGCGACGATGCAACATTTCCTTCAGCACGGGAAACAGTTCATACACTTCGCCCTTGATCATGGACGCTTGCCTGCCGGACTTGATCGCCATGCCCATGCGCAGGTTTTCTTCCACGGTGAGACGGGCGAAAATCTCCCGGCCCTGCGGCACGTAGGCAATGCCTAACGCCGCCCGCTCATGCGGCTTCAATCGGGTGATGTCACGTCCGGCCAGATCGACCTTGCCGCTGGCCACGGGCAATACGCCCATCAGGCATTTGAGCAAAGTGGTCTTGCCGACGCCGTTGCGGCCGAGCAGCGCAAGGCATTCCCCCTTGTCGAGAGACAGCGAAACGCCGCGCAGCGTATGGGACGACCCGTAGTATTGGTTGAGTTTTTCAACGTTCAGCATCTTGGTTCTTCTCGCTCATCGGCCCAGGTAAACTTCAATCACACGGTCTTCCGCCTGTACCTGCTGCATCGTGCCTTCGGCGAGCACCGATCCTTCGTGCAGCACGGTGACTTTGCCGGCTTGCGCAATTTCGGTGACGAACGCCATGTCATGCTCGACAACCACGATGGAGTGCTTGCCGCGCAGTTCGTTCAGCAATTCGGCAGTGCGGGCGGTTTCCGCATCCGACATGCCGGCGACCGGTTCGTCGAGCAGCAGCAGTTGCGGTTCCTGCATCAGCAGCATGCCGATCTCCAGCCATTGCTTCTGGCCATGCGACAGCAGTCCGGCGAGACGGGCTTCCTGGCCGTTCAGGCGGATCAGCTTCAGGATGTCGTCAATCTTGTCTTTCTGTTCCGAATTCAGCTTGAAAAACAGCGTCGGCTTGACGCTTTTATTCATCTTCATCGCGAGTTCAAGGTTCTCGAACACGGTGTGCTGTTCAAAGACGGTGGGGCGCTGGAACTTGCGGCCGATTCCTGCGTGAGCGATGTCGTATTCGGTCATGCGGGTCAGGTCGATGGTCTGGCCGAACCAGGCCGTGCCGGATGTCGGCCTGGTCTTGCCGGTGATGACATCCATCATTGTCGTTTTGCCTGCGCCATTGGGCCCGATGATGCAGCGCAGTTCGCCTACCGAAATGTCGAGGTTCAGCTTATTCAAGGCTTTGAAGCCGTCGAACGATACGGTAATGTTTTCCAGGTAGAGAATCGCGCCGTGCGTGGTGTCGAGTCCCTCGCGCTTCACCCGTCCGTACGACGTGCCGTATTCGGCATGCTGATCCTTCGGGTAGGTCTGGCCGGGATGTAGAACTTCGGTCATGCCGCCTCCGTGTTTTTGCGCAAACGTTTCGTCAGGCCGAGCAGGCCCTGAGGCATGAACAGCGTAACCAGGATAAAGATGAGGCCGAGGGCGAACAGCCAAAGGTCCGGGAAGGCGGCGGTGAACCAGCTTTTCAGGCCGTTGACGGAGAACGCGCCGATGATCGGGCCGATCAGCGTGCCGCGTCCGCCTACAGCCGCCCAGATCACCATTTCGATCGATGTGCCGGGCGACATCTCTGACGGATTGATGATGCCGACCTGCGGCACGTACAAGGCGCCGGCGATGCCGCACAGCACCGCCGACAATGTCCAGACGAACAGCTTGAACCAGAGCGGGTTGTAGCCAATGAACATGAGCCGCGATTCGGAATCGCGCACCGCCTGCAGCACGCGGCCGAGTTTCGACGTGACGATCCAGCGGCACAGCAGCAAGGCGCCGACCAGCATTGCCAGCGTCAACAGGTACAGCGCAGCGCGGGTTTCAGGCGCCGACAGCGTGAAGCCGAGCAGGCGCTTGAAGTCGGTGAAGCCGTTATTGCCGCCGAAGCCGGTGTCGTTACGGAAGAACAGCAGCATGAAGGCGAAGGTCATGGCCTGCGTGATGATCGAGAAGTACACGCCCTTGATGCGCGAGCGGAAGGCGAAATAGCCGAACACGAAGGCAAGCAGGCCGGGCACCAGCACCACGAGCGCCATGCAGTACCAGAAGTTGTCGGTGAACGACCAGTACCAGGGGTAGGTTTTCCAGTCGAGAAATACCATGAAGTCCGGCAGGTGGCTCTGGTACACGCCGTCCTTGCCGATGGCGCGCATCAGGTACATGCCGTGTGCATAGCCGCCGAGGGCGAAGAACACGCCGTGGCCCAGTGACAGGATGCCGGTGTAGCCCCAGACCAAATCCAACGCGAGCGCAGCCATCGCATAGCACATGAATTTGCCGATCAGCGCGACGGTGTAGCTGGAGACATGCAGGGCATGGCCTGGGTCGAACGCCAGGTTGAGTATCGGCAGCAGAGCGAGGATTGCTGCACAAACGACGATGCCGGTCCAGGCCGGACGGGAAAATAGGGACGAGCTCATTCGACGCTCCTGCCTTTCAATGCGAACAAGCCTTGCGGCCGCTTTTGAATGAAGATAATGATGAATACCAGGATCGCGATCTTGGCCATGACCGCCCCGGCGACCGGTTCCAGAAACTTGTTGATCTCGCCGAGGCCGATGGCGGCGATCACGGTGCCGGCCAGCTGGCCGACGCCGCCCAGCACCACGACCATGAAGGAATCGACGATGTATCCCTGGCCGAGGTCCGGGCCGACGTTGCCTAACTGGGACAGCGCCACGCCGCCTAGGCCGGCGATGCCGGACCCTAGCCCGAAGGTCATCATGTCGACCTTGCCGGTGGAGACGCCGACGCAGTCGGCCATGCGCCGGTTCTGCGTCACTGCCCGCACGAACAGGCCGAGCCGGGTCTTGTTCAGGATCAGCCACACCGCGCCGACGACGAAGAAGGCGAAGAAGATGATGACGATGCGGTTGTACGACAGCACCAGCGAGCCGAGCACCGTGACGCCGCCGGACATCCAGGACGGATTGGCGACTTCGACGTTCTGCGCGCCGAAGATGGAACGTACCGACTGCATGAGAATCAGGCTGATGCCCCAGGTTGCAAGCAGCGTTTCCAGCGGACGGCCGTAGAGCCAGCGAATCACGGTTCGTTCCAGCAGCACGCCGACCGCGCCGGCGACGATGAAGGCAGCAGGCAGTGCCACCAGCAGGTAGGCGTCCAGCGCACCGGGAAAGTATTGCCTGAACAGCATCTGGCACATGTAGGTGGTATAAGCGCCGATCATCAGCAGTTCGCCGTGCGCCATATTGATGATGCCCATCAGGCCGAAGGTAATCGCGAGGCCGAGCGCGGCCAGCAGCAGCACGCTGCCGAGCGAGACGCCATAGAACAGGTTGCCGATGAATTCGGTACGCTTCAGGCGGCCGTTGATCTCGTTGAGCGTGCCGACGGCGGCGACGCGCACCGCTTCGTCGGGTTCGGCATAGGTGCCGTCCTGTGCTTTTTCCGTCATGGCGCGCAGCGTCGGCAGCAGGCTTGCATTGCTGCTTTCGGCGAGCGCCTCGACGGCGCGCTTGCGGACCACGGCATCGGGGGACTGCAGGTTGGCAGCGGCGACCACCAGCTCCAGCACGGACTTGATCCCCGGGTCGGACTCTTTCTCGAGGGCCTTGGTAATCATCGGAAGCTGGCCCGGATCGGCGTTCTTTTGCATCTCGAGCGCCGCCGCCATTCGTTCGGCGGGATCTTTCGACAATAGCCTGAAGCCGGAGAGCGCGCCTTCCAGCGCGCCGCGCAGCCGGTTGTTGACCGTGATGGCGTCGGCGCCATCGGGTGTCGGTACAGTCTGGCCGGTGGTCGGGTCATAGGCTTTGCCATCGCCCACGATAAAGACTTTGCCGTCGGGTGTTGCGTAGAGGTTGTCGTTTCTCAGGGCGTCGAGCAGCTTGTATGCATCTTCGGTAGCGAGCGTGGCGATCTTATTCACCGCTTCGATGCGTGCATCCGGGTCGTCGCCGGCGAGAGGCTGCAGCAACGCCGCGTCGATGGCGGCGTGCGCCGCCAGTGTTTGCGCGCAGAGCCAGCAGGCGATCAGTATTTTTTTAAGCAGGGTCATGTGCGTTGTCCTGACGTGGCAGAACGTTGGGTAAACATGTAAACCAATGGGCGAAAAAAAGCCGGAGGGTGCGGATGAGAGCAATGCTCCGGCTTGTGTAGGACTAGCTCCGGCTGGCTCCTTCCCCTTTAAGGGGGAAGGTCGGGATGGAAGTAGTGAGATTGCATTCGCATGCAGTCGATCAACCTCGCTACCCCCACCTTGCCCCTCCTCCTTAAAGGGAGAGGGGACCAGTAGCAGAAAGATCGGAATTACATCTTCTGCTTCGCATCATTCCCTTCGATATACGGGCTCCAGGGCTGGGCGCGGATCGGCGACTTGGTCTTCCATACCACGCTGAACTGGCCGTCAGCCTTGATCTCGCCGATCATGACCGGCTTGTGCAGGTGGTGGTTCGTTTTATCCATGGTCAGTTCAAATCCGGATGGCGCCTTGAACGTCTGTCCGCCCATTGCCGCGATGACCTTGTCGGTATCGGTCGACTTGGCTTTCTCGACAGCCTGTTTCCACATGTGAATGCCGACATAGGTTGCTTCCATCGGATCGTTGGTAACGACGGTATTCGCATTGGGAAGCTTCTTGGCGACGGCGTAGGCTTTCCACTTCTTGATGAAGTCTTCGTTGACCGGATTCTTCACCGACTGGAAATAGTTCCAGGCTGCCAGGTGGCCGACAAGCGGCTTGGTGTCGACGCCGCGCAACTCCTCCTCGCCGACCGAGAATGCGACGACGGGCACGTCGGTCGCTTTCAGGCCGGCATTGCCGAGTTCCTTGTAGAACGGCACGTTGGAGTCGCCGTTGATGGTGGAAATGACAGCCGTCTTGCCGCCGGCGGAAAACTTCTTGATGTTGGCGACGATGGTCTGGTAGTCGGAATGGCCGAACGGTGTGTAGACCTCATCGATGTCGGAATCCTTCACACCCTTCGACTTCAGGAATGCACGAAGAATCTTGTTGGTGGTGCGCGGATACACATAGTCGGTGCCGAGCAGGACGAAGCGGTTGGCGCCACCGCCTTCCTTCGACATCAGGTACTCGGTTGCCGGGATGGCCTGCTGATTCGGAGCCGCGCCGGTATAGAACACATTCTTTTCCAGCTCCTCGCCTTCATACTGCACCGGATAGAACAGCAGGCTGTTCAGCTCCTTGAAGACTGGCAGTACCGACTTGCGCGAGACCGAGGTCCAGCAGCCGAAGACCACCGCGACTTTATCCTGCGAGATGAGTTGGCGGGCCTTCTCTGCGAACAGCGGCCAGTTGGATGCGGGATCGACGATGACCGGTTCCAGCTTCTTGCCCATGACGCCGCCCTTGGCGTTGATCTCGTCGATGGTCATCAAGGCCACGTCTTTCAACGACGTCTCGGAGATCGCCATCGTGCCCGACAGCGAATGAAGAATGCCAACCTTGATGGTATCGGCGGCCAGTGCTTGCGGCATCCATGCGGAAGCGGCAAGGGTCAAAGCGCCGGCAGCGGTCGCTTTCAGGAGGGTGCGACGGGTCATGTAAGGCTCCTACGGTTATTTGTATGGTCAAGTGAGTATGCGATCAAGCTCGCACATCTCATTTAGCAGTTTGCGTGCCATCAGGCATGGCTTGCTTCAGCCGATATCGAACGCTCGTACCGGACTATTTGAGTGCGTTTTTCGGGTGCGGGTGAATAGGGCTGCGCTGAATCCGCGCACGCTCGCCCCGTAGTGGTGCATGCGCCGGAAGTTATTGGTCCGTCGTAGTACGCGGCATGCGAATGCACAAATGCGGATCGCCGCAATGGTGCGGCGATCTGATTGGGATGATGCGAGAATGCCGGAACGGGTCAGGCTTGAACGGGGAAGGTCACCACGTGATCGGCACCGAGCCGGATGCCGATTTTTTCGCCGATCGCGTGATCGTGATGGGACGGGACCAGCGCCAGCAACTGCTGACCTCCCTCCAGCTTCAGGGTGTAAAGGAATTCCGCACCGCGGAAGGCCTTGCGGACGACTTCCGCCTGCAAGGGACTGGCGTCGTCATGGATGACGTCGTCGGCCCGCAGCAGCACGTCGACCTGAGGGTGATATTTTTCGGTGGTGCAGGCATCGATGCCTTGCCACAGCGGCAGGCTGCCCAGTTCAATATTGACCTGCTGGTTCGGCAAGTCGATGGTGCCGGGCATAAATACGCCCTGGCCGATGAAGTCGGCGACGAAGCGGTCGCCGGGGCGGTGATAGAGGTTATAGGCGGTGTCCCATTGCACGATCACGCCGTCGCGCATCACGCCGATATGATCGGCGATCGCGAACGCCTCATGCTGGTCGTGCGTCACCAGGATCGCCGTGGTGCCGAGTTCGCGCAGGATCTCGCGCACCTCCATCGCGAGGCGTTCACGCAGTTCCACGTCGAGGTTGGAGAACGGTTCATCCAGAAGCAGGAGGTCCGGCTGTGGGGCAAGGGCGCGGGCGAGCGCTACCCGTTGCTGCTGTCCGCCGGACAGTTCATGCGGAAACTGCCGCGCATGCGCGCCGAGGCCTACCAGAGACAGCAGTTTGTCGACTCTGGCCTTGCGCTCGGTCGACGTCAGCTTGCGCAGGCCGAAGCCGATGTTGTCCCAGACCGAGAGATGCGGGAAAAGGGCGTAATCCTGGAACACTA
The DNA here is from genome assembly GCF_035944575.1 of Noviherbaspirillum sp. GTDB lineage: Bacteria > Pseudomonadota > Gammaproteobacteria > Burkholderiales > Burkholderiaceae_D > Noviherbaspirillum. The sequence goes on along the minus strand of NZ_DASZBA010000020.1, from coordinate 11,583 downwards.
CGCCGACCTGCCGGGTTTCCGGCGGCGCGGTGCGGCCCGGCCGGCTCAACTCCCGTCCGCCGAGGACGATCCGGCCGTCGATCAGCGACTCGAATCCGGCGATCGCCCGCAACACCGTCGTCTTGCCGCACCCCGACGGCCCAAGCAGACAGCCGATCTCGCCGCGTCCGAGAGCGAACGACAGCCCATGCACGATTTCATGCATGTTCCTGCCTTGCAGATAGCCGACACGAATGGCATCAACAATGAAATGGGTAGAGAAAGAGGGTGGTACTTTCATGGGTACGATTAATTGCACGACTGGAACATACGTAATTGATTATAATTCTCATTTAAAATGTCGTGCTGAAAATCTGGATTTCAATGCGCAACTCCACGCCGGTTCCTTACGGACATCATCAATCAGGCGGTTTGCATCCCTTGCTGCTGACATCGTTGGCAGCCGCTTTTCTTGTCAGCGTGCCCATCCTCGGCGTGCTGTCCAATCTTTTCTCTTCGTCCAACCTTGGGCAGGCTGACATCGCCGGCAGCACCTTTTCACATCTGTGGGCAACGGTATTGCCGGAATACATCGGCAACAGCCTCGCTATCGCAGTCATCGTAACGGTCCTGGCGGCGATCGGCGGTGTCGGCTGCGCCTGGCTCGTGGCGGTTTTTCAGTTTCCGGGCAAGCGGTTTTTCGAATGGGCGCTAATCCTGCCCTTGGCCATGCCGGCCTACGTCGTGGCCTATGCCTATACCGATTTCCTGCAGTTTTCGGGACCGGTGCAGACTGCCTTGCGCGACGCGTTCGGCTGGCAGGCGCGCGATTACTGGTTTCCGCAGATCCGCTCCATCGGGGGCGCCGGCGTGCTGTTCGCGATGGTGCTGTACCCGTATGTCTACCTGCTCGCCCGCAATGCCTTCCTGGAGCGCAGTCCGCGCATGTGGGATGCCGCGCGCACCCTCGGCATGGGGCCCTGGCAGACTTTTTTCCGCATCAGCCTGCCGCTCGCGCGGCCTGCGGCGGCGGCTGGTATTGCGCTGGCATTGATGGAAACGCTTGCGGACTACGGGGCGGTAGCCTATTTCGGCGTGCCGACCCTGACAACCGGTATCTTCAAGAGCTGGTATGCATTCTCCGACCGCGTCGCCGCCGCGCAGATTGCCGGTGTGCTGATGCTTGCGGTCGTCGGCCTGATGCTGGTGGAGCACAAAAGCCGCGGGAGGGCGAGGTATTACGCAGTGGGTGCCCGCACCAAGCTGCAGCCCCTGATCCCTCTCATGGGCGCAAGGGCCTGGGGCGCAAGCCTGTTTTGCGCGGTGCCGGTATTCGTCGGTTTCCTGTTGCCACTGGGCATTCTCTTGCGCTTGATGTGGAAGGAGGAGACCCTGCAGGTCAGCCTGCGATATCTCGACTGGCTGCAGAACAGCGTCTTGCTCGGCGCGATGACGGCGCTGATCGCGATCGTGGTTTGCGTCCTGCTGGCCTACGCCGCACGTGTCACACGCAGCCGCGTGCAAGCCGTTTCCAACCGTATCGTCAGTATGGGATATGCAGTGCCCGGCGCGGTGATCGCGGTCGGCATCCTGATCCCGCTCTCCCGCATCGACGCCTGGGCGGCGGACCGTGGCTGGCAGCTTGCGCTGACCGGCAGCGTATTGGCGCTGGTGTATGCCTACCTGGTCCGATTCCTGGCGGTGTCCTACCAGAGCGTTCAGTCGGGACTCGACAAGATCACCCCCAGCATGGATGCCAGCGCCCGGGTGCTTGGTCATGGGCTCGGGTCGATGCTGTTGCGCGTTCATGCGCCGCTGCTGTGGCGCAGCGTCCTGACGGCTGGTTTGCTGGTATTTGTCGATGTCGTCAAGGAGCTGCCTGCCACCCTGACGGTGCGTCCCTTCAATTTCGACACGCTGGCGGTCATCACGCATCAACTCGCGGCGGACGAGCGCCTGGGCGAAGCGGCCTTGCCGGCCCTGACCATTGTCGCAATCGCGTTCGTGCCGGTGCTGGTACTCGCACGTGCTATCGCGAAAGGCGATCAGGCCCGCGGCCACTGACGGAATGGCTGATCGATGGGTTGCGCCGATCCGGGAGGCGCAGCGCCTGACCTGCGGAACGAACGCTATCGGGCTTTGCCCGACACCGATGCACACCCGTTCCAACCCGGTTGAGAAATGCAGCGGAAAACAAAAAGCCCCGTCGGAACGGGGCTTTTTGTTTTCCGCTGCACGAACCCGGCAGCGGTTTCAGGCAATTACTTCTTGGCGGCACGGGCAGCGGCAGCGGCCTTGGCTGCCGGCTGGGTGAACTGGCTAACTGCCGTGTTCACGTTGGATTCGATGGTCTCGACAGCCTGCTTGGTGGTCTTGGTGAACTGCTCGTAACCTGCGCTGGCATTGCCGATGGCGGACTTCAGCAAGGCGACTGCGTTTTCGGAACCGGCAGGTGCGTTCTTGGTGATTTCCTCGACCAGTTCCAGCATCTTGCGGCTGGCTTCGGTGATCTGCGCTTCGGCGGCCTTGCTGTACTCAGCCTGAACGCTCGATGCGATCGAAGCAAGGTGACGGCCATAAGCGAGGGCTTTTTCAGCGTTCGGCTGTGCTTGAGCGGCACTGGCCGAAATCCACTCTTTCGGGTCCTTGATGGTCAATAATTGCTTCAATGCAGCATTAGACTCTTCGATAGAGGATTTGGCGGCGGTAATGTTCAGATCGATGATCTTTTCGACGCCTTCGAATGTCTTGTTGCTCAGGTTGGTAATCAGCGCCAGTTGGGCTTCAAAGCTGGACTTGGTTGCTGCGGAAAACTGCTCTGGAATCGAAAACATGGGTTCTCCTTGGAGAAAGTCGGTTGATCAACGGGGGGGCGAACATAGCGCGCATGAAGTGACCGTGAATGGACATCGACAGCCTTGTTTTGTGCGTCGCAACAAACGGCATTTTAAGGATTAATTTTTGTAAGTCAACGTTTTTATTGAATGCTTCCCGCAGGTTACAGCCGTGTTACCGATGTGGCAAAGGCCGGCATTTGCTGTCGGTCAGCTTCAAAGGGCATCGGCTTCGCCATTTTCAAGTGCATGCTAAACTCGCCGGGTCACGTCCAAGCCCCGCCTTCCCCCTTGAAAGCCTTCTACAGCGACCACTTTGTACTGCCACTACCGCAGGGGCATCGCTTTCCGATGCAGAAATACCGGTTGCTCCGGGAGACGCTTCCCTTCATGGTCGATACCATCGAATTCCACGAGGCCCCGCACACGACCGATGGCGTGCTGGCGCTGGCTCATCATCCTGACTACATCCGCAAGGTTGCCGAGGGCGTGCTGTCTGCCGAGGAGCAGAAGGCGATTGGATTCCCGTGGTCGCCGCAGATGGTGGAGCGTTCCCGCCGGTCCGCAGGTGCGACCATCGCAGCCTGCCGGGCCGCGCTTGCGGACGGCGCGGCGGTGAACCTTGCCGGCGGCACGCATCATTCCTACGCCGATCATGGCGAAGGTTTTTGCGTGTTCAATGACGCCGCGATCGCCGCCAGGCTGATGCAGGCAGAACGCAGGGTGCAACGGGTGGCCATCGTCGATCTCGACGTCCACCAGGGAAACGGTACCGCATCGATACTTGCCAATGACGATTCGGTATTTACCCTGTCGCTTCACGGCGAGCGCAACTACCCGTTTCGCAAGGAGGTCAGCGACCTGGATGTCGCTCTGCCTGACGGCACCGGCGACGACACGTATATCGACGCATTGGAAGCCGCGTTGGACGAACTGTTCCGGCGCTTTTCACCACAACTGATCATTTACCTTGCGGGTGCCGACCCGCACGAAGGCGACCGGTTGGGCCGTCTGAAGCTGACCAAGGACGGGTTGGCCGCCCGGGACCGCATGGTGCTGGATGCCGCCCGCGTAGGGAACATCCCGGTAGCTATCGCGATGGCCGGGGGCTACGGCAAGAACATCCAAGACACCGTCGACGTGCATGTGCAGACTATCGCCCTTGCCTCCCGATATGCAGGTGGCGCGTCCACCGCGAAATGAACATGACTTCCTCCGCATCCGTTGATATTGCCGCCACCGAAACGCCGCAAAGCCCGTGGATATCCGCAATGCCATATCTGTTTGTCCTGATATGGAGTACCGGCTTCGTGGTTGCGAAGTTCGGCCTGCCTTACGCGCCGCCGCTCACCTTCCTGCTATTGCGCTTCATCAGCGTGCTGGTGGTCCTGCTGCCGATCGTGCTGCTGATGCGCGCGCCGTGGCCGGTCGGCCGCATGCGCCATATCGCGGTAGCCGGCATTCTGGTGCAGGCCGGGTATCTGGCCGGCGTATGGTGCGCGATCAAGATCGGAATGCCTGCCGGCCTGTCGGCATTGATCGTCGGCTTGCAGCCGGTGCTTACCGCATTCGCCGCGCCGCTGGTCGGCGAGTCGGTGCGCGGCCGGCAATGGGTCGGGTTGCTGTTCGGCTTGTGCGGCGTTGGCCTGGTGGTTGCCAACAAGATCACGCTGATCGGCTTGTCTATCGAAAGCATCATGCTATGCGTGATGGCGCTGCTGTCGATCACGGTCGGCACGCTCTACCAGAAGCGCTATTGCGCCAGCTTCGATCTGCGTACCGGCACCGTGATCCAGTTCGCCGCATCCATTCTGGTCCTCCTTCCATTTGCCGTGGCGCTCGAAGGCTTCGGCCCGGCACTCGATACGGTCCAGTGGACCCCCAGCTTCATCGGCGCCTTGCTTTGGTCGGTATTGGCGCTGTCGATCGGCGCGATCTTCCTGTTGTTCGCGCTGATCCGCAAGAGCGCCGCCACCAAGGTGACCAGCCTGCTGTACCTGACGCCGCCGACGACCGCGGTGATGGCATGGATGATGTTCGGCGAGGCGTTCAGTATCATAGGGATGGCCGGCATGGTGCTGGCAGTGATCGGCGTGGCGCTGGTCGTTAAAAAATAAGGAAAAAGATCGGATGAGGGCTGAACCAAACAAGCGGAGCGACTATAAGCATTTTCATGACATCACTACCCGCTGGATGGACAACGATGCCTACGGGCATGTCAATAACGTCGTGTACTACACCTGGTTCGATACGGTGGTCAACCAATTCCTGATCCGCAAGGGCGTGCTCGACATCGCGCGCAGTCAGGTGATCGGACTGGTGATCGAAACGCAGTGCAACTACTTTGCGTCGGTAGCGTTCCCTGAGCGGATCACTGCCGGGTTGCGCGTCGCGAAGCTGGGCAATTCCAGTGTGCGCTATGAAGTGGCAATCTTCCGCGAAAACGAGGAGCGTGCATCGGCGCAGGGTCACTTCATTCATGTCTATGTGGACAGGGATACTCGCAAGCCGAGCACTGTCCCGGACGCCATGCGACAACTCCTGCAAACCATCCAGGTACAAGAGCAATGATCAGTACATCCGAACAAAAAATAGTGGATGCGGCGATCGCCTCGCGTCGGTCCATCCGCGCCTTCCTGCCGACCCCGGTGGCGCGCGAGGACATCGAGGCGCTTCTCGAAGTCGCGGCACGCGCACCGTCCGGCACCAACACCCAGCCCTGGAAAGTGTATGTACTCACAGGCGCGGTGAAGGAACGGCTTTCCGCCGAAATTCTCCGGGCGCACAACGATCCCGAGGGCAGCAAGAAGCACGTGGAAGAGTACCCCTACTATCCGACCAGATGGGTGACGCCGTATATCGACCGCCGGCGCAAGGTGGGTTGGGATCTGTATTCGCTGCTCGGGCTGACGCGTGAGAACAAGGCCGGCATGCATGCGCAGCATGGCCGCAATTACACCTTCTTTGGTGCGCCTGTCGGGCTGATCTTCACCATCGATCGCATCATGGAGAAAGGGTCCTGGCTGGATTACGGCATGTTTCTGCAAAACATCATGATCGCCGCCCGCGGCCGCGGGCTGGATACCTGCCCGCAGGCGGCTTTCACGCCGTTTCACCGCATCGTCGCCGACGTGCTGCAACTGCCGGAAAATGAAATGCTGGTATGCGGGATGGCGCTCGGCTACGCCGATCCGGACAAGATCGAGAATACGCTGGTCACGGAACGCGAACCGGTTTCCGGGTTTGTGAAATTCGTGGAAGAGTAATTCGCAGACGGCCCCGGTCACCATCTGGAGTCGTCTTTACATTTCAATCAATTGACACAAATTCCAGAGGTTCGATCATGACCAAGCATCGTATTGCCGTTCTCGCCGGCGATGGCATCGGCAAGGAAACCGTGCCGGAGGGCGTTCGCGTGCTGGATGCCGCGGCACGCAAGTTCGGTATTGATCTCCAGTGGGATTATTTCGACTTCGCTTCCTGCGACTATTACGCCAGGCATGGGCAGATGATGCCCGATGACTGGAAGGACCGGATAGGCGGGCATGACGCAATTTTCTTCGGCGCTGTCGGCTGGCCCGATACAGTGCCCGATCACATATCGCTGTGGGGATCGCTGCTGAAATTCAGGCGCGAATACGACCAGTATGTGAATCTGCGTCCATGCCGCCTGATGCCAGGCATCCCGTCGCCGCTGGCGCGATTCGGATTGGATGGACGCAAGGCCGGCGACATCGATTTCTACGTGGTTCGGGAGAACACCGAAGGCGAATATTCGTCGGTGGGCGGGAAAATGTATGAGGGTACGGACAGGGAAGTCGTGTTCCAGGAAAGCGTGTTCTCCCGAACAGGCGTCGACAGGGTGCTTAAATTCGCGTTCGACCTGGCGCAGAAGCGGCCGAAGAAGCACTTGACCTCCGCGACCAAATCCAACGGCATTTCCATCACGATGCCGTATTGGGATGAACGTGTGGTTGAAATGGCAAAGTCCTATCCGGACGTCAGGTGGGACAAATACCACATCGATATTCTTACCGCACATTTCGTGCAACGCCCCGACCAGTTTGACGTGGTGGTCGCATCCAATCTGTTCGGCGACATCCTTTCCGATCTTGGTCCCGCCTGTACCGGCACGATAGCGATCGCGCCTTCCGCCAACATCAACCCGGATCGTAAATATCCGTCTTTGTTCGAGCCTGTGCATGGGTCCGCGCCCGACATTGCCGGCAAAGGAGTTGCCAATCCGATTGGCCAGATCTGGTGCGGCGCGATGATGCTTGAGCATCTCGGGCATCCCGACGCAGGCGCCGCAGTGCTGCAGGCGATCGAGAAAGTGCTGGAAGCAGGGCCGCAAAATGCGCCATTTACTCGCGATATCGGTGGCACCGCCGGGACGGTCGACCTTGGGCGAGCGATCGCAGCCGCGTTATGACCTGGATCAATTCCTGTTTGTGGACCATGCGGCAACATAAATGCTGATTGATTTTCATCAGTTTTTTCTAAGAAAGTTGTTTAATTCTGTGCGCTAACTGCTTCATTCCCTTGCTGATTTTCACTATTTTGCTAGACTGCAAGATATAATTGCCGCTTGCAAGAACTAAGGGGGGAGTGCAGATGATCAGGTCCGCGCTGCGAATAGTCGCATCATTGTGTGCGTTGGTTTTCGTGGTTCCGGCTGTCCATGCCGAAGTTTCTTCGGCTGCGAAGAAACCGGCACATAAGAAGGCGGCGTCAAAGTCAAAAACCGCTGCTCCCAAGAGTACTGTTGCCGTCCGCCGGTCCGGCGCATCCGCAAAAGAACGCAGCGTCGCCAAAGCGTCAACCGATTCACGTCGGAAAGTGGCCAAGACGTCCGGCAAGGTCAAGCTGCAGGCCAAGAGCACTGAAGTCGCACTCAAAGGCAAGAACACAGTGAAAGTGGTCGAGAAACGGGTCCGCTATGCCGCTGTCGTTCCTGCCGCCGCGCCGATGTTCACCGCCGGCGATATCGCAGGTCTGCACCTCACACGCGATCCTCTCGCATTGCAGTCCAATGTTGCACTCGTGATGGATCAGAATACCTCCGAAGTGCTGTTCGAGAAGAATGCCAATGTAGCGCTGCCGATTGCATCGCTCACGAAATTGATGACGGCACTGGTCGTGGTCGAGGCGCGCCAGGACATGGAAGAAATTCTTGAAGTCACTCCGGACGACATTGACCGCGAGAAGAACAGCGGCTCCCGGTTGCGTATCGGTGCCCAGTTGACCCGCGCGAACATGCTTCATATTGCGTTGATGAGCTCCGAGAACCGTGCAGCATCGGCGCTTGGCCGTCATTATCCGGGTGGTTTGCCTGCCTTCGTCGCGGCGATGAACGCAAAAGCAAAGGCACTCGGCATGCATGGTACTCGCTTCGTTGATTCCACCGGTCTGTCCAGCAGTAACGTGGCAAGCGCCAATGATCTCGCCAAGCTGGTGTTTGCCGCATACCAGCATCCGATCATTCGCACCTATTCCACCGATCCGAAGTACGCGGTCGATACCGGTGCCAACCTTGTGCATTACGTGAATTCCAACCGTCTGGTGATGGACGATGACTGGGATATCGGCCTGCAGAAAACGGGTTATATCTCGGAAGCAGGGCGCTGCCTGGTCATGCAGGCTAGAATCGACAACCGGCCGGTTGTGATGATTTTTCTTGATTCAAAAGGCAAGTATTCCCGTATTGCGGATGCGGCGCGTATCCGTAAGTGGCTTGAAAGCGGTATTCGTCAACCGATGATGACGCAGGTGAATGCCAAGCAGAGTTGATCCGCCTGAATGCGCAATATGCCAATTCTTTGGTAATCCGGGCCGCAATTCGCGGCCCGCATGCTTTTGCGGAACGGAAATTGGTAGCGAAAATGCATGATGAATTTTTTGATCAAATAAATAGTCACAAACCGCTACAATTTTCCTTGCATAATTGTTGTTCCCGGATCCGGTTTTAGAACAAAATAAAAAGCCTTTGGTTATGAAAACCAACTGACGGTAACAAGGTAGCCGGATGCACTGTTGATAAGTCAAGATGCGATAATCCGTCTTTCGCATTTCCAGCAGGCCTCCGTACTCTTACTTTTTGCTGTACCGATAAAAATTGCTTATTCCTAAAGTCCTCCTTGTCAACGACGATTCCGCCAGCCTGCTGGCCTTATCCAGTCTGTTGACGTATTCAAGCGGCGAAAATCAGTATGAGGTGGTGATCGCAAAGTCGGGCGAGGAAGCATTGCGCCAGGTTCTCAATCACGACTTCGCGGTGATCCTGCTTGATGTGAGCATGCCCGGCATGGACGGGTTCGAAACAGCGGAAGCAATCCACTCCCATCCACGCTCGGCATCGGTGCCGATTATTTTCGTCACGGCGCATTTCGCCGACGAGATCAACAAGCTCAAGGGATATCAAAAAGGCGCGGTGGACTATCTGTTCACCCCGATCATTCCGAAGATCCTGCAGACCAAGGTCGCGGTTTTCGTGGAATTGGCAAAAAAGAATCTGCAGTTGCAGCATCAGACGGAACAGCTTGCCAAGCTCAACAGCGAATTGCAGGAGCAGCGCAAGCTCGACCTCGAACATATCAACGAACGCAAGCAGGCCGAGGAAGCATTGCGCCAGTCGCAGGAGGAATTGCGGCAACTGGCGAGCTACCAGGAGCGCATCAAGGAGGATGAGCGCAAGCGCATTGCACGGGAGATTCACGATGAGCTGGGACAGAATCTTCTTGCATTGCGCATCGATATTTCAATGCTGCACGCGCGTACCGGCACCACCCATCCCAAACTGAACCGCAAAGTGCACTCGGTGCTCGACCATATCGACAGCACGATGAAGGCAATGCGGGCCATCATCAACAACCTCCGCCCGGCGGTGCTCGATCTGGGCTTGAATGCCGCGATCGAGTGGCAGGTCAAGGAATTCCAGCGGCGTACCGGGATCGAGTGCGACCTGGTAATGCAAGAGGAAGAGCTTGTCGTGGATGATAACCGTGCGACGGCGCTGTTCCGCATCCTGCAGGAATCCCTGAATAATGTATTGCGCCACGCGCAGGCGACACGCGCACGCATCGAGCTTGAACAGGTCGGGCGCCTGGTGCGTATGAAGGTCGCGGACAACGGTATCGGCATATTCCCCGGCTGCCGCCGCAAAGCGAACTCGTTCGGGCTGGTCGGCATCAAGGAGCGGATCAGCACGCTTGGTGGCGAGCTGGTCATCGAGACGGGGCAAGACCGCGGAACAGCCCTGATCGTGACTCTGCCGATCGAGACCGTCAGTCCAGGCGCCGACACCGTGGACTCGCGGACCGATGTATATGCCGAACTGGCCAAGCTTAGTGAAAGCGTCGAGAGCCTGCGCGGGCCGGTAGAGGCGGCCGTAAACCCTCGGAAACGCAAGGAAACACGCAGCAACAAGATCGTCAAGCTGCTGTAGCACCCGCTTCATCATCGGAAGGCCCGTAGGGAGACAGGGTAAATCCGGGTTTGTGCGTGATGATTCCAGAGACACAACTTACTTGAGAAAAATCAATGTGTCTTGGTGGAAAATATCGGAGAGTCTTTGATTTGACGCAATCGTGTTACAACACGGGAACGCGCTTGTCTTATTCTTTTGAAAGCCCGCAGTGTTGATCCCTTTGCCTAAGCTGGATGCAACAAGCATGCATGCATTTTCCAAAGGTTCGTCCTCGTTTCATATTTATCAAACAATAAATTCCAATAATTCGGTTCGCAGAGGAAGCTAGCATGGACACAAAAACCACCATTACCGAGGCGCTGGATGTCAAGGTCTTGCTCGCCGCGCTGACAGCGTTGAAAAAAGGAGAATTTTCAGCGCGCATGCCGTCCGATTGGACCGGAATGGCGGGAAAAATCGCCGATACCCTGAACGATATTCTGGAAACCAACCAGCAGATGACGCTGGAGATCACCGACGTCAGCCGGGTGGTTGGCAGGGAAGGGCGCCTCACGCAACGCGCGGCGGTGCTGAACGTCGCTGGCGGCTGGGCGACCATCGTCCGGTCGGTCAACACCCTGATCGATGACCTGGTTCGCCCTACAACTGAAATGGCGCGCGTGATTGGTGCGGTCGCGAAAGGCGATCTGTCGCAAACCATGGCTCTGGACGTCGACGGCCGGCCGCTCAAGGGGCAGTTCCTGCTGGCGGCATCTACCGCGAACACCATGGTGGACCAGTTATCATCCTTTGCGTCCGAGGTGACCCGTGTGGCGCGTGAGGTAGGTACCGAAGGTAAGCTGGGCGGACAGGCGAATGTGCCGGGCGTCGCAGGTACCTGGAAAGACTTGACCGACTCGGTCAACTCCATGGCCGGTAACCTGACATCGCAGGTGCGTAACATCGCGGAGGTGACGACGGCAGTGGCAAACGGCGACCTGTCGAAGAAAATTACGGTGGACGTGCGCGGCGAGATTTTGCAGCTCAAAGACACGATCAACACCATGGTGGACCAGTTGCGTTCCTTCGCGTCGGAGGTGACCCGTGTGGCGCGTGAGGTAGGTACCGAAGGAAAGTTGGGCGGTCAGGCATATGTGCCCGGCGTGGGCGGCACCTGGAAGGACTTGACCGACAACGTGAACTTCATGGCGTCCAACCTGACCGGTCAGGTGCGTAACATCGCGGAAGTGACGACGGCGGTGGCGAATGGCGACCTGTCGAAAAAGATTACCGTGGACGTGAAAGGCGAAATTCTTCAGTTGAAGGACACCATTAACGTCATGGTGGACCAGTTGTCCTCCTTCG
>NZ_DASZBA010000019.1:0-15671 GCF_035944575.1 Noviherbaspirillum sp. | reverse complement strand
CAGCAACTGATCCGATGGTGTCGATGCACTCCCCCTTCCCTCAGCTTGTCACTCCGCGACTGACATTGCGGCAAATACTGCCGCAGGATGTGGATGCCTTGTACGCCATTCATTCCGACCGGGACTGGATGCAGTGGTATGGCGTCGAACCGATCACCGAACGTTATGAGGCGATCCAGCTCGCGGAGATGTTCGTAAGCTGGCATGCCGCCGGCAGCGGCTTTCGCTGGGGACTGGAACGTCGCGACGATGGCAGGCTCATCGGCACCTGCGGTCTGTTCCGCTGGAACAAGAGCTGGTGCAATTGCGTCATCGGCTATGAGATTGCGCCGGATTGCAGCGGCCAGGGCCTGATGCTGGAAGCGGTCGAAGCCATCCTCGACTATGGGTTCAACGACATGGGGCTGCACAGGGTGCAGGCCGAGACGCATCCGGACAATCTCGCGTCCATCAAACTGGCGACGAGACTGGGCTTTCGTTTCGAAGGCGTACATCGGGAACAGGCATGCTGGGGCGGACAATTTCATGACCTGAACTGCTATTCGCTGCTCCGGAACGAATGGCGCGAAAGGAGCGCTGCATGAGCACTTCCGTACATAAAAAGACGCTCACCATCATCGGCTGCGGAAAGGTCGGCAAGGCATTGGGCCGGTGCCTGTCGGCCAATGCGGACATGCAAATTCTTGACGTGCTCAACCGGTCTGCAGCAAGTACGCTGGAGGCAATTTCATTTTTGGGTGCGGGCCGAGCCGCAAGCGGTTTCGATGATCTCGCACCGGCTGATTTTTACATGATCGCCGCCGGCGACACCCAGATCGAAAGCGCTTGCGAAGCCCTTGCGCACAGCGGAAGGCTGGCAACGGGGTCTGTCGTCTTTCATTGCAGCGGCGCACTTGCGTCCTCGGCGCTACGGTCCGCTCGCGACGCAGGCACGGCGGTCGCCAGCGTCCACCCCATCAGGAGTTTTGCGGCGCCGGAAAAAGTAGCCGGGGAATTTGGCGGCACATATTGTGGCATCGAGGGTGATGTCGTCGCGCTGGAGGCGCTATCGCCGCTGTTTAAGATGATCGGCGCCATGCTGGTACCCATAGCGACCGGCGAGAAGCAGATTTACCACGCTGCGGCCGTATTCGCATCGAACTATCTGGTTACCTTGCTGGATGTCGCCGGGCAGGCATACCGGCAAGCGGGCATTCCGCCTGAACTCGCGCTGCAACTGCTCGGCCCGCTGGTGCGCAATACGGTCGATAACGTGCTCCATCTCGGTCCAGCACAAGCGTTGACCGGCCCCATCGCGCGGGGCGATCTCGATGCTGCGCAAGCGCAGCTTCTTGCAGTCTTGAAATGGGACGAAAGATTCGGTGAGCTGTATCGTCAGTTCGCCAGATTGACTGCCGAACTCGCCGGCCAGCCGCATCGGATGTTCATGACGGACGAGGAGAAGAAGAGGGATTACCGCTTCGGTGAGTAGATATCGTGTCCGGCTTCATCGATCTGCCGGCGCAGCGCGCGACGCTCTTCAAGGCTAAGCTTGCCTTGCTTGCGGTTGGCATCCGATGCGGCATTGGTTTGATTGTCAGCCGAGTCGCCGGAACCGCTGCTGTCAGGCAAGCCGGCATCCCTTGATCTGCGACGTTCCTGGTCGCGCTGGGAGGCGTCGCGTTGCACCTGGTCCATGCCCGGATCAACCCTTTCCGCACCCGCCTTCTGGGTGTAGAAAAACGCGGCCGTGCCGAAGTGCTGCACAGTGCGGCCGTGATTCGCCGCACCTTGCGCAAATACGCCGGGCATGCTTAAAATCAACAGCGACGCGATAAAGATTTGTTTAACGCCCATATTCATACACGACATTTCCGGGATACTTTCCGATTATCCTGCAATGTTTTCAAGAAGCACAGACAGGACGCTCCATGTCTGCGGCTTGGCATTCATTAATACGCAGTGTATGCCTCATCGCCGAAGAGGCTAAGTCCATTAAGGTAAAGTTTGTAACACTTTGTAATGCTTTGCGTCACTCCTATTTATCACCTGATCCCTACCGTTACCATAGCGCCATGACTATGACAAACTCAACAGGCAACGCATCCGCGAATGCCACCAATACGCACCAGGGCCGCATCCTGGTTGTAGACGACGATCTCCGCCTGCGCGATCTGCTGCGCCGTTACCTTGCGGAACAGGGCTTCAATGTCGTCACAGCGGAAAACGCACAGGCGATGAACAAGCTGTGGATACGCGAACGCTACGACCTGTTGGTCTTGGACCTGATGCTGCCAGGCGAAGACGGCTTGTCGATCTGCCGCCGCTTGCGCGGTGCCGGTGACGAAACGCCCATCATCATGCTGACCGCGAAAGGCGAGGACGTGGATCGCATCGTCGGCCTTGAAATGGGCGCTGACGATTATCTTCCGAAACCGTTCAACCCTCGGGAACTCGTTGCCCGCATCAACGCCGTTCTGCGGCGCAAAGGCCCGGATGAAATACCGGGAGCCCCTTCCGAAACCCCGCAAACTTTCCAGTTCGGCGATTTCATTCTCGACCTCGGCACCCGTACGCTAAAGAAAAGCGGCGAGTCGATCTCGCTCACGACTGGCGAATTTTCCGTATTGAAAGTATTTGCCCGCCATGCCCGCCAGCCGCTTTCACGCGAAAAACTGATGGAGCTCGCACGGGGCCGCGAATACGAAGTCTTCGATCGCAGCCTTGATGTGCAAATATCCCGTCTGCGCAAGTTGATCGAGCCGGACCCTTCCAATCCGATCTACATCCAGACGGTATGGGGCCTCGGTTATGTCTTCATTCCGGAAGGGCAGCCTCGTTAAGCCATGGCCGTCGTCTGCAGATCCTTCATTCGATGTTTTTAGCCACTAACCGGCTGGGCTGGCTGCGCAGCGGCCTGTTCTGGCGGACTTTCTTTCTTCTCTCCTTTCTCATCACCGCCAGTCTTGCCGCATGGGTGGTGAGCTTCCGCATGGTGGAGAGAACGCCGCGTGCGCAGCAATTGGCTGCGCAGGTCATTTCCATCGTGACGGTTACCCGTGCGGCGCTCACGCACTCGGCACCGGATATGCGGCGCGAATTGCTGTTCGACCTTGCGAGCAATGAAGGCATCCGGATCTACCCCCTTGAAAAAACGGACGTGGTTGTCCCTCCTCCCTACACCGGCTTGCAACCGGTGCTGCAAACCGACGTAAGAGCACGGCTTGGTGAAGATACCAAGTTCGCCGCCAAGGTGAATGACGTTGCGGGATTCTGGGTCAGCTTCAAGATCGAGGAGGATGAATACTGGCTGCGGCTGGACCGGGATCGCATTGAGCGAGTTTCCGGCATCCAATGGATCGGATGGGGCACGATGACGTTTCTGCTGGCCCTGCTCGGCGCCGTGTTCATATCACGTCTGATCAACCAGCCGCTGGCGCAGTTAACCACGGCAACCCGGGCAATCGCCAAGGGCAAGCAACCGGATCCGCTGCCGGAAAAGGGACCGACGGAGATAAAGGAAGCCAATCGGAGCTTCAATCAGATGGTCAGCGATCTGAATCGCGTCGAGTCCGATCGTGCCGTCATTCTGGCGGGTATATCGCACGATTTGCGCACGCCGCTGGCGCGCATGCAGCTCGAAGTCGAAATGGCGCAACTGCCGGACGACGCACGGCTCGGGATGCAGTCGGACCTCTCGCAAATGGATGCGATCATCGGACAGTTTCTCGATTACGCAAAACCGACCGACGTTGCAAGCTTTGTCCCCATCGATATCAGTGCCTTGATCGCCGACATCGGACGGGAAACCGAGCGGCTGCCCGAGACGACGGTCAAGACCGTGATCGTGCCCGGGGTCGAAGTGCGCGGCAATGCCACCGACCTGCGACGCGTGGTCAATAACCTGATTGAAAATGCCCGACGTTACGGCAAGACCGCCGGGCTGGACATTACCGAGATCGACCTGGGATGTCATATCGAAGGCGACAAGGCGATCGTGGAAGTGGGAGACCATGGCCCGGGGGTGCCTGAACAGGAAATGGAACGACTGATCCGACCATTCACCCGCATGGACACCGCGCGCAGCCAGGCTAACGGGGCCGGCCTCGGACTGGCAATCGTCGATCGCGTTGTCAAGCGGCACGGTGGGGCCATGCGTCTGCAGAATCGGAGCAGCGGCGGCCTTGCGATCCGGATTTCGCTGCCGCTCGGCGGAAAGCGGGCGGCATCGGATAACGATTGAACCGGTCACGCGCGAATCGCCATCGGGAAATCTTTTTTCCGACGATGCCGGCCTTGATTTCTGGATTGCCCCACCCCCGGGCGCATCGCGGATTTTGCCCACAAGAACCGCAAGGGTTGCGAGTCAAAACCGCCCAGGACCTTCAGCCCGGCACTTCATTCCAAAAGAGAAAGACAAGATACTCGCATTCGCTCTCGACTTTTCGAGTTTCCGAATATGACGGCGTGCAAAGCGGTCCGATGCGCTTTGAAGCGTGAATACTCCAACGGGATACGCGCCGATTCCCGAACACGCGGGAGATGAACTTCTTGTTGGACGGGCAATCTACCCAGCATATGTGCCAATCAACAGGGAGTGACGTGAACACGTCGGCCCATCCACAGTTCAAGGCACGCGAAAAGGAGATCTCATGAGCACCTCACCATCCAGCGGCGCTGAACAGGGAAAGCCGGTCAATCTGAAACCTGGCGATGAAGCGGCACCAGGGACGCCTGGCACCGGCGATGATCTATGCGATGAGTGCAGCGGCACCGGCAAATTGCGGGATGGCGCGGAATGTCCGAACTGCGCCGGCACCGGCCATGTCACGAGCGGGATCGGCGGCGGCTAGCTCGCCCTATTTCCGGTAGATCAGCGCAATCGCCTCGGCCGCGATGCCCTCTTCCCGCCCGAGATAACCAAGCTTTTCGTTTGTCTTTGCCTTGATGTTGACCTGACTCGCTTCCAGGCCGAGATCTTCCGCGATGTTGGCAATCATCCGCGCAATATGCGGCGCCATCTTGGGAGCCTGCGCAATGATCGTGGCATCGATATTACCGATGGCAAATCCGGTTGCGCTGACACGCCGCCCGGCTTCGGATAGCAGCACGCGCGAGTCGGCGCCAGCGAATTGCGGGTCCGTGTCGGGAAAATGCCTGCCGATATCCCCTAATCCGGCCGCACCGAACAATGCATCGGTGATTGCATGCAGCAATACATCCGCATCCGAATGGCCAAGCAGCCCCGTCTTGTGCGGGATGGCAACCCCGCCAATGATCAGTTTGCGGTCGGGAACCAGCGCATGGCAGTCATAGCCTTGTCCGATCCGGAATGCCGGTAGTGTCATGAAAACCCTTTCAAATAAATTTCTGCGAGCGCGATGTCCTGCGGCAAGGTGACCTTGAAATTACGCGGACTTCCGATAACAAGCGCCGGACGCAATCCGAGCGCTTCGATTGCACTCGCCTCGTCGGTGCAGCTTTCGATCCGTTCCAGCGCCGACCGCAGCAGGTTGTAGCGGAACATCTGCGGCGTCTGTGCGGCCCACAAGCCTTCGCGCACCACCGTGGCCTGGGCCCGGCCGCCCGCGTCAGCCCGCTTCAATGTATCGACCACCGGCAAGGCAAGCAGACCACCGACCTCATCGTTTCGCAGTGCATCGATCAGCGCATCGATCAGCTGCAGGGTCAAACCCGGACGGGCGGCGTCATGCACCAGTATCCAGTCGTCATCGCCCACCTTTTCCCGCATCTCGTTCAGGCCATTGAGCACGGTTTGCTGACGTGTCGCGCCGCCGCTGAAAAGTACGGTCACCCTGGCGGCGAGATCGCCGCCCTCTTTCATCAATGCATGAATATAACCGTCGGAAGCGCTCACAACCACGAAAGTATGCGCGATGGATTCGGATGCGGCGAAGGTCTCCAGCACATGCCGCAACATCGGTTTGCCCGCGAGCGGAAGATACTGTTTCGGGCTTGCGCTTGCCATCCGGGCGCCGATGCCGGCGGCAGGAACCAATGCGAAGTAACGGGGAGCGGTCATGGGAAGGCAGGAATGTGGAACAACAGAAGATTGTAGACCGGCATGATGATACCCCAGGGCGCTCCGTGGAGGCGCAGCAGGGCCGCCGCCGCAATGGCGTAACGGTGCATGGATTATAATTTCGCCTTCCCGTTTATCGCTGTTCCGGGCTTCCGAGGCTCGCCGCACCTGACATGCCGAATGTCGCTACCTGATGTCATTTGACCTGAAAAAATCCCTTCCCAAGTCTGGCCAACGTTTCGCGCTGCCCGCAGTGCATGGGTCAGCCGATGCATTCATGCTGGCGGAGGCGGCCAAGATCCTGAAAGCCGAACGCCGCATGCTGGCCGTTGTCGCGGCCAATGCCACCGATGCCCAGCGCCTGTTGTCGGAGATTCCCTGGTTTGGCGACGATGGACAGGCGAAGCTGCGCTGCCACCTGCTTCCGGACTGGGAAACCCTCCCCTACGACGCCTTTTCGCCGCACCAGGACCTTGTGTCGGAACGTCTTGCAACCTTGCATGAAATCCGCAGCGGGCAATGTGACGTTCTGATCGTGCCGGCCACAACGGCGCTGTTGCGGATGGCTCCGCCGTCATTTCTTGCCGCCTACACCTTCTTTTTCAAGCAAGGGGAAACGCTCGATGAAGCGCGGCTCAAAGCACAACTTACGCTGGCCGGCTATTCCCACGTCAGCCAGGTGATGTCGCCCGGCGAGTACTCGGTGCGCGGCGGCCTGATTGACCTGTTTCCGATGGGTTCGGTCCTTCCTTACCGGATCGACCTTTTCGGCGACACCATCGAGACCATACGCACCTTCGACGCCGACTCCCAGCGATCGCTGTATCCGGTGCCGGAAGTCCGGCTGCTGCCGGGCCGCGAATTTCCAATGGATGAGACTGCGCGCACTGCATTCCGCAGCCGCTGGCGCGAAGTGTTTGAAGGTGATCCCTCCCGGTCGCCGATCTACAAGGACATCGGCAACGGCATCGCTTCCGCAGGCATCGAATACTACCTGCCCCTGTTCTTCGAAGAAACGGCAACGCTTTTCCAATATCTTCCCGAGGGAACCGCGTTCGCGCTTGTCGGCGATATCGACGCGGCGATCCAGCGTTTCTGGAGCGACACCCAATCGCGTTACCGCTTTCTCAAGGCCGACCGTGAACGGCCGCTGCTTACGCCCGAAAGCCTGTTTCTGACCTCGGAAGATTTCTTCACGCTGGCCAAGCCTTTCGGCCGGTGGGCCATCCAGCACGGCGATACGGCATCCGAGATTTCCGCGCCGCTGCCGAACATCGCCGTCAACCGGCGCATGGATGATCCACTCGCCAACCTCCGGTCGTATTTGCTGCAGACCGGAAAACGGGTGCTGATCTGCGCCGATTCCGGCGGGCGGCGCGAAACGCTGCAACAGTATTTCGCCGAATACGGCTTGCCGCTGACTGTCTGCGACGGGCTTACCGATTTCGAGACCGCGTCGGACAAGTTGATGCTGGGCATTGCGCCGCTGCATGCAGGCTTCGAACTCGGCGACGACCTTGGCGGCCTGGTCTTCATTACCGAAACAGAGCTTTACGCCGGCTCCGGACGCCGGCCCGGCAGAAGAAAACAGGAAGCGGTCACGCAGGTCGAGTCGATGGTGCGCGACCTGTCGGAGCTGAAGGTCGGCGATCCGGTCGTGCATGTGAACCATGGCATCGGGCGCTACATGGGCTTGTTGAGCATGGATCTTGGCGAAGGCGAAACCGAATTCCTGCATCTCGAATATGCGAAGGACACCAAGCTGTATGTACCGGTATCGCAGCTGCATGTCATCTCGCGTTATTCCGGTGCATCGCCGGAGGAAGCGCCCTTGCACACGCTCGGCTCCGGACAGTGGGAAAAGGCGAAGCGAAAAGCCGCCCAGCAAATCCGCGACACCGCCGCCGAGCTGCTCAACCTGTACGCCCGCCGTGCACTGCGCCAGGGACATGCCTTCCAGTATTCGGCGCGCGATTACGAGGCATTTGCCGAAAGCTTCGGTTTCGAGGAAACCGCTGACCAGAGCGCCGCGATCAATGCGGTCATCACGGACATGACGAGCGGCAGGCCGATGGACCGGCTGATCTGCGGCGACGTAGGCTTCGGCAAAACGGAGGTTGCATTGCGCGCCGCCTTCGTGGCGGTGATGGGCGGAAAGCAGGTTGCCATCCTTGCGCCCACCACCCTTCTTGCAGAGCAGCATGCACAGACATTTGCGGATCGCTTCGCCGACTGGCCGGTCAAGATCGCGGAGCTGTCCCGCTTCCGGACTGGCAAGGAAGTCACGCAGGCCATCAAGGGCATGGCGGACGGCACCATCGACGTCGTGATCGGAACGCACAAGCTGCTGTCGAATGAAGTCAAGTTTTCGAGGCTTGGACTGGTGATCATCGACGAAGAACATCGATTCGGCGTGCGCCAGAAGGAAGCACTGAAAGCGCTGCGTGCGGAGGTGGACGTGCTGACGCTGACTGCCACGCCGATTCCGCGTACGCTCGGCATGGCGCTCGAGGGCCTGCGGGATTTCTCGATCATCGCAACGGCGCCGCAGAAGCGCCTCGCGATCAAGACTTTCGTGCGCCGGGAGGACGAGTCGGTGATACGGGAAGCCTGTCTGCGCGAACTCAAGCGCGGCGGGCAGGTGTATTTCCTGCATAACGAAGTCGAGACCATCCAGAACCGCAGGGAGATGCTCGAACGTCTGCTGCCCGAGGCACGCGTCGCGGTGGCCCACGGCCAGATGCACGAGCGCGACCTGGAAAAAGTCATGCGGGATTTCGTCTCGCAGCGGTTCAATATCCTGCTGTGCACCACCATCATTGAAACCGGCATCGACGTGCCGACCGCCAATACCATCATTATGCATCGCGCGGACAAGTTCGGCCTGGCGCAGCTGCACCAGCTGCGCGGCCGGGTCGGGCGCTCGCATCACCAAGCCTACGCCTATCTGCTAGTGCATGACGTGCAGAGCCTTACGAAGCAGGCCCAAAGGCGGCTGGAAGCGATCCAGCAGATGGAGGAACTCGGCAGCGGTTTCTACCTTGCCATGCATGACCTCGAGATCCGCGGCGCCGGCGAAGTGCTGGGAGAAAACCAGTCGGGCGAGATGCATGAAATCGGCTTCCAGCTGTATTCCGACATGCTGAACGAAGCAGTACGCTCGCTGAAGAACGGCAAGGAACCCGACCTCGCAGCGCCGCTGTCCTCGACGACCGAAATCAATCTGCATGTACCCGCCTTGCTGCCGAACGACTACTGCGGCGATGTGCATGAACGCCTGTCGCTGTACAAGCGCATGGCCAACTGCCAGACTTCGGGCGCCATCGATGACCTGCAGGAGGAACTGATCGACCGCTTCGGCAAGATGCCGGAAGCAGTCAAGGCATTGATCGAGACACACCGCCTGCGTATCGCGGCAAAACCGGTAGGCATCGTGAAGATCGATGCCCACGCGGAATCGGCGGTCCTGCAGTTCGAACCCAATCCGCCGATCGATGCAATGCGCATCATCGAGCTGATCCAGAAGAACCGGCATATCAAGCTCAACGGACAGGACAAGCTGCGCATTACCGCCAGCATGCCGGACCTGGCGGCGCGCGTCACGCAGGTGAAGACGGCCATCCGATCGCTGACATGAATTACTTTTACCTTTAATCGAGCAACCCGATAATGAACCTGATTTTGCAGGGCCTGGCGACGGACCGGCCGACCATCGATCGCATCGCCGCGCTGGCGGATGCGCAACGCATCGTACAAGTCGGCCCACATGCCTACCGTTGTGAGCATGCAGCTTTCTCCGCGGATACCAAGGCGCGCGTCGAAGCGGAATGCCTGCAAGCCAGGCTCGACTGTACCTTCATCGAACCCGGCCGCAGCCTGTCGAACTTCGGACTGCTGGCGATGGACATGGACTCGACGCTGATCACCATCGAATGCATCGATGAAATCGCCGACATGCAGGGACTGAAGCCTCAGGTCGCCGAAATCACCGAAGCGGCTATGCGTGGCGAAATCGAATTCAGGGAAAGCCTTACGCGACGGGTTGCATTGTTGAAAGGATTGGATGCGTCGGCATTGCAGCGGGTCTATGACGAGCGCTTGCAGCTGTCGCCTGGTGCGGAAAACATGCTCGCCGCCATCAAAGAAGCCGGCATCAAAACCTTGCTGGTATCAGGCGGCTTCACTTTTTTCACCGACCGGATCAAGAGCCGGCTCGGGCTTGATTACACGCATTCCAACCTGCTGGAAGTCGTGGACGGCAAGCTGACCGGCCGCGTGACCGGTGGAATCGTCGATGCCGACGAGAAAAAGAATACCGTGGAACGGATATGCGCCCAGCTTGGCATCCCGGCCAGCAAGGCAATCGTCATGGGCGATGGGGCGAATGACCTGAAGATGATGGGTATCTCGGGATTGTCGGTGGCATTCCGGGCAAAACCGGTTGTGCGCGCGCAGGCCGATGTGGCCTTGAACTTTGTGGGCTTGGACGGCATCTTGTCATTATTCGCATAATCCGCCCCAGCCGGGGCCAACCAAGGAGTCACCATGGCACAGGAACTCGTTTTTGATACCCGGTTGCAATCTTCCAAGAATCTCGCATTCTGGCTTTATATTTTTCACGGCATCAGCTTTGTATTTTCGCTGGGTCTGTTTTCCTGGATCCCGTTAATCCTGAACTATGTTAAACGGGACGACGCAACCGGCACCTTCGTCCGCAGCCACCATAGCTGGCAGATCAGGTCCTTCTGGTGGTATCTGTTCTGGATGACTGTCGGCGGCTTGCTGTTCATCACCATCATCGGCGCTCCGCTCGCCTGGCTGGTATGGAGCCTGGCTTGGGTATGGAAGGCATACCGGCTGATCAAGGGCTTGGTTGACCTCAACGATAACAAGGCAATGCCTGTCTGATCCGGAAATTGCCTCACGGCATGAATATTCAACCTTGGGTTGATTCGCGTGGTTTAACGCTGGCAATCGGTTTTCGAACGGTGTAATCTATTGTCATTCTGTAAAACCCAGCGAGAAAGCGATGATACCCAAGGCGTTCACCTGCCCTGACGATAAACGCGCCAAGCACGTCATCTCGCCACCCCATCGCTGGTTGACAGACGTTCGTCTCCTGTCCGGCTTTCGCCGCACTATTCGTTGACCAACTTGACCGCCACGCATCGCCTCCTGTCGCTTCAGCTCCGGACCCTTGGCCTGGAAGCCGGGTCGCTGCCCGCCACGTTCGCACAGTGGCGGCAATTCCTCGATCAGGTCAATCTGGCATATGAGCAGGTCGATCGCCAGCGTTCGCTCATGGAGCAATCGCAGCAGATGTCCCTGCGGAAGATGCAGGTGCTGTATGAGCGGTTGGAGGAGGCGCAACGCATCGCCCGTCTCGGCAACTGGTCGTTCACCCTGTCCAGCGGACGCATGCGATGCTCGGAGGAGTGCTTCCAGGCGCTGGCGCTGCCCCCGGGCCACACACCCAGCTATCGGGTCCTTCTTAAACATGTCCAGCGAAAAGACCGTTTCCCTCTGCGAACGGCAATCCGCAACGCGCTGTTGCTAGGCCTGGACTTCGACATTTCGATCCGTCTTTATCTCACCGGAGGGGAAACCCGCTGGATACGGATTGCCGGCCAGCCAGCGAGAAACGTCAACGGCCTGGTAACGCGCCTGCATGGGACGGTGGAAGACATCACCCAACGAAAAGCGGTCGAACTGCGGCAATCGATGGAATACGCGGTAACCCGCCTGCTGGCGGATTCGCGTTCGATCGAGGAAACCATGCCGCAGGTGCTGGAGACCATCTGCCAGACCGCCGGCTGGGCCTGTGGCGCCCTCTGGACGCTGAATCGGCAGAAAGATGCCTTCGAACGCACCGCCGTCTGGTCGCAAAAGCATTCGCGCCTCGACAGCTTTTTTCAGCACTCCAAGCACGCTATCAAGCTGCCCGCCTGCGCCGGCCTCATCGGACGCACGCTGCTGTTGAGTGAACCGGTATGGATCGATGATGTCACGCTCGATCCCCACTTCCCGCGGGCGAACGCAGCACGCGAGACCGGGTTGCATGCGGCATTCGCCTTCCCTGTCCAGGCTGGCGGGGAGATTCTCGGTGTGATGGAATTCTTCCGCAGGCGCGTGCAGAAGCCGGATTCCGAATTGCTGGAGAGCGCCCATATCATGGGCCGTCAGATCGGCCAGTTCTTCGAACGCAAGCAGGCGGAAAATGCGTTGCGCGAGAGCGAAGCGCATTTCCGTTCCCTCGTCGAACAGGCGTCCGACAGTTTCTATGTGCACGACCTCGCCGGCAACATCCTCGACGTCAATCAGCACGGCTGTGACAGCCTTGGTTATTCCCGCGAGGAGCTGCTTGCGCGACGGGTAACCGATATCGATGTCGATCTTTCCCTGGATGAACTGCAGTACCTGCATGAGCAGGTGAAGTCCCGCAAACCGGTCGCTCTCGAAAGCCGGCACATGCGCAAGGACGGCACAACCTTTCCGGTGGAAATCCGGATGGGGCCGATCAACATCGATGGCCAGCAGCATACGCTTTCGCTCGTACGCGACATCAGCCAGCGCAAGGAAATGGAGGAGCACATCCAGCACCTTGCTTACCACGATGCGTTGACCGGCCTGCCCAACCGGGCGATGTTCAACCACCATCTTCATCATGCCGCCACCCAGGCGCAGCGCCACAACAAGCGCATGGCGGTGCTCTTCATCGACCTGGACCGCTTCAAGAGCGTGAACGACAGTCTCGGGCATGATGCCGGCGATCGTCTTTTGCAGGAAATGTCGGGCCGCATCAGCGCCTGCATGCAGGCCGAGGATGTCATTGCCCTGGGCGCGGACCGGCATTTCGTCGCACGCCTTGGCGGCGATGAGTTCGTCGTGCTGATCGAGGAAGTTCCGGACAGCGGGCGCATAGGCCAGATCGCCCAAAAGATTCTTTCCGCCATGGTGCGCGAGCATGCGCTGGACGGTCAGCCGGTGCAAATCACCGCAAGCATCGGCATCAGCCTCTTCCCGGAAGACGGCCGAAACGGATTCACGCTGATGAAGCATGCCGATATGGCGATGTATCGTGCCAAGCAAAGCGGCAAGAATATGTTCCAGTTCTATTCACCCCAGATCGATTCCCATTCGACCCAGCTGCTGGCGATGGAAATCGCCCTGCGCCGGGCTATCGAAGCCGGCGAACTGGCACTGCATTACCAGCCCAAGGTCGACGCCGGCACGGGTGCAATTACCGGCATGGAGGCCCTGGTGCGCTGGAAGCACCCGGACCTCGGCCTGGTATCGCCGGCGCATTTCATTCCGCTGGCGGAAGAGACAGGACTGATCGTTCCGTTGTCGAAATGGGTTTTGACCGAAGCATGCAGGCAGAACAAGTCCTGGCAACGGCAGGGGCTGCCGGCGCTCCGAATCGCGGTCAATCTGTCGCCGCGCCAGTTCTCGGACGAAAACCTGGCCGCCGAAACCGCCAGGGTATTAAAGGATGCCGGCATGGACCCGGCATTGCTGGAACTTGAAATTACCGAAAGCATGATGATGTACGACACCGAGCGTACAGTCCGTATCCTCTCCGAGATCCGAAACATGGGAATCAGGATTGCCATCGACGATTTCGGGATCGGCTATTCGTCCTTATCGCATCTGAAGCAGTTCCAGGTCGATATCATCAAGATCGACCGCTCGTTCATCAGGGACATCCCCCACGATCAGGCGGACGCCGCAATCGCGCACGCCATTATCGCCATGGGCAAGAGCCTGAAAGCGACGGTGGTCGCCGAAGGCGTTGAAACCGTCGCGCAGTTGAATTTTCTGCGCGAGCGCGGCTGCGACGAAATCCAGGGATATTATTTCGGCCGTCCGCTGCCAGCCGACGACTTTGCCCGCCTTCTGAAGCAGAACAGCGAAGCCGCATTACCGCAAACGGTATAAACGCGATAGCGGCGCGGCGTAAGGCGCGCCGGTCCGTTATCCGTCCTGACGCAAAACCGCAAGCGCCTGTTCGATGTCCGCGATCAGGTCCTGCGGATCCTCCAGGCCGATGTTGAAGCGCAGCAGCTGTCCTTCGTGCGGCCAGTTACGTCGCATGCTGGCTACCCGGTACGGTACGCACAGGCTGTTGGCGCCACCCCAGCTGTAGCCGATCTTGAACAGCTTCAGGCTGTCGATGAAACGATCGGTCATGGCTTCAGCGTAACGGGCATCAAAAACCACCGAAAACAACCCTCCGGCACCCGAGAAGTCGCGTTGCCACGTTTCGTGGCCGGGGCAGTCCGGCAATGCGGGATGCAACACCGCGGACACTTCCGGCCGTGCCTTCAGCCAATTGGCAACGGTGCGAGCGCCGGCGTCGTGGGCATTGAAGCGCAACTGCATGGTCGGCAAACCGCGCATCACCAGGTAGGCGTCGTCGGCGCCGACGCCGAGGCCGAGCCGCATGTGCGCCAGCTCGATCCTGTGTTTCAGATCGCGGTCACGCGTGATCACTGCGCCCATCAGCACGTCGGAGCCGCCGGACTGATATTTGGTCAATGCCTGCATCACGATATCGACACCGTGATCGAATGCCCTGAATGCAATCCCGGCGGACCAGGTATTGTCGATTGCCACGACGACCTTGCGCTCCGGCGTGCTGCAGGCGCGCGCTGCCCGGCAGATCGCCGGAATATCGGGCACTTCCATGGTGACCGACCCTGGCGCCTCGGTCCAGATCAGCCGCGTGTTCGGCTGAATCATGTCGGCAATCCTCTCGCCAATCAGCGGGTCGTAAAAGCGGGCGGTGATGCCGAAATCCTCCGACAGCCAGCGGCCGAGCTCGCGGTTCGGGTTGTACACATTGTCAGGGATGAGCACGTCGTCGCCGGTCTTCAGCAACGCCAGATCGACCATCGCGATGGCGGCCAGTCCGCTCGGCGCAAGCAGGCAGTGCTCGCCGCCTTCGATGGCGGCAAGCCTTGCCTCCAGCGTGAAGGTGGTCGGCGTGCCGTGCAAGCCATAGGTGTAGGAGGACTTGTCCTGCCAGTTGCGGGAGCGCAGCGCCGCGACATCCTTGAACAGCACCGTGGAAGCATGATGAATCGCGGTCGGAAAGGCGCCAAAACCGGCGGGCGCCTTGTAGTCGTTATGGATGAGCGCGGTTTGAAAGGATTTCCGCTGCGACGAATTTCGATCGGTCAAGCAACCTCCCTGGATGAAAGTTTATTGGCTCGGCCTGCCGGAGCGTTTGGGCGTATCCCCCGTCGCCGGCACGATCTTCAGTTTGAACGGTTTGATGGTGGTGCCATTGACCGACATCCATTCGCCGATGAGAGTATCGCCGCTGAACTTGCCGTTCCATTGACCGGAAACGTCGATGCCGTTTTCAGATTCCTCCATCGCGATTTCGCCGTCTTCGAATTCACCGGCCAGCAAAATCTTCGCGGATTGGCCGAACAGGAAGTAATCTCCTTCCCATCCCTCCGCCACGTCCGCCTTGGGCCGCAGGTTCATCTGCATCTGCGCATCGCCAAGCGTGCCGCGCAGAACCACCGGTTTGGGCACCGGTTTTGACTGGACGCTCTTTCCGCCCGGTTCATTCGCGCCGGCAGCCGGCAGCCAGGCCGCGCATGCGCAGGACATGGCGACCGCCAGCAGCGTTCGCCGT
>NZ_DASZBA010000018.1:0-2421 GCF_035944575.1 Noviherbaspirillum sp. | reverse complement strand
GTCCTTGCCCAGGTGGGCGATCGAGCCGGAGATCGGGCCGACGTGGCCGATGCGCACGACCTGTTCCTGTGCCGATGCGGCACCTGCCAGTGCAAATGCAATCGCGCCTGCCAATGGAATCATTTTTGTCTTGAACTGCATGGAATTTCTCCTAGGGGTGGAATGAACAAGCTTGGTACGAAAAATCGCCGGCGCTGGAAAGCAGTGCAGGCGAAAAGGACTCGGTCTCGCGA
The DNA here is from genome assembly GCF_035944575.1 of Noviherbaspirillum sp. Lineage (GTDB taxonomy): Bacteria > Pseudomonadota > Gammaproteobacteria > Burkholderiales > Burkholderiaceae_D > Noviherbaspirillum. Next base: position 2,188 of record NZ_DASZBA010000018.1, on the reverse strand, counting down.
CCGAAAACGGAAATGCGGGAGGAGAAAAGGCTTGGAGCGGAAATGCGTACCCTGAATGGTTCAATGAGGGCCACGAATCTGGCTGGGACTTCCGCCTGGGCATAAAAGCGGTCGGACGACACGCAATCGTTCAGCGGATGCTTCTCTACGGTCAACATGAATTCTTCCTCAGGGAGGGGTGCGCCAGGATCGGGATCGGCCGGACCTGACACTTGTCTCATATGCGCTTTTGGCTTTGTTGCTATGCTGGCCTGTACGGCTTGCAACTTCGAAGGCAACTGTATGGATAAAACTGCATGGACGCCATTTCGCTATCTGGCGCGACTAGATGCTACCTGATGCTAAAATAGCGTCATCTAGCATCACTCCCGCATTATTTTCTGATTCTTTCGCCTTCTATGCGCCCTCTTCAAGCCGCCATGCACGGCAAGCCGTTTTATGCGGAACAAACCGAGTTTTGCGCCAATCTGCGCATGCTGTGCGGTTATTACCGTTCGGTTGCCGATGTCTGCCGCAAGCTCAACATCAACCGGGCACAGTTCAACCGCTATCTGAACGGCACCAGCACCCCCTCCAACCATACACTGGAACGGATCTGCGACTTTTTCGGCGTGGAACCGGCCGAAATCTATCTTCCCCGCGACCATTTTCACCAGATCGTCCAGGTACGGCCGAGGCAACGCGCGGAACATGCCGCCTACGCCGAGCACATCACGCGCCTTCAGCGCCATTCCATCGGCAAATATGAAAAGTATCTGGGCTACTACTACGAGTATTACTATTCGATGAGCGCCCCGGGCAAGGTGTTGCGGGGACTGGTCCATGTGTTCATGCAGGACGGCGCGGTCTATCACGAGCGGCTGGAGCGCTTCCCGCAGCATGCCAACCTGGATGAAGCGTATAAATGCAAGTACATCGGCGGCGCGTTTTACCTCAACGACCGGATCTTTCTGGTTGACTACGAATCGCTGACCGGCAATGAAATTGCCCAGACCATCCTGTTTCCGACCTACCGGAACAAGGTTGTCCGCCTCTCGGGTTTGATGCTCGGCGTGTCCTCCAGCAACCAGCGCTCCATTGCCTGCGCGCGCGTCGTATTCGAATACCTCGGCAAGACGGTCGACCTGCGCAAAGCCATGCGGCTCTGCGGGCTGTTCGATCCGAAGGACGGCGCCATCGATGCCACCATACTCAAGGTGATCGACAACTCGCCGCAGAAGGACCAGAACCATTTCTACACCATTCCGCTCTAGCGGCAATACACCCATGCCCACACCCATCATCGTGCAACGGGGATTGGAAGCGTACCGGACCACATTCGACGCCATGCGTGCCTTTACCGATGCACGGACCGCGGACACGCCGGACGAGCTCTGGATCGTCGAGCATCCGCCGGTATTCACGCTCGGCCTCGGCGCCGACCCATCGCATGTGCTGAATGCGCATGGCATTCCGGTAATGCAGACCGACCGCGGCGGCGAGGTGACCTACCATGGCCCGGGCCAGGCGGTGATCTACCTGCTGATGGACTTACGCAGGGCGCGTCCGGGCGCGCGCCTGTTCGCCCGCGAGTTCGTGTACAAAATAGAACAGTCGGTCGTTGACACCCTTGCGGCGTATAATCTTGCGGGTGAGCGCAAGCCAGGTGCGCCCGGGATTTACATCGCCGGCGAAGGCCCATGGCAAGGCGCGAAAATCGCCGCCCTGGGATTGAAAGTGAAGTCCAGCGGCTGCACCTACCACGGTGTGTCGCTGAATGTCGCGATGGACCTTGCGCCGTTCACATGGATCAATCCATGCGGCTATGAAGGACTGGCTACCGTGGATATGCGCACGCTGGGTTCGCAAGCATCATTGAAGGAAATACAGTCGGCCCTTGCCGATGCACTGATGCGGCAGCTCGGCGAACCGGTGCCGGTTTGACATCCAGGCAGACCAGCGCAGCAGAAGATGTAATGCAGCACGCAATGCCATTACCAACGGCCTGTCGAACAGGCTGCCGTCGCGGCAAAACCAAAACGGCATCGAATGAGCGACCCGCAAATGACGACTACCGAAAAAACGCCCCTCGCATCCACGACCTACAATCCAAGCGATAAGCAGAAAGGCGCCGGCAAGACCGCACGCATTCCGATCAAGATCGTTCCAGCCGAAAAGCTGCCCAAGCCGGACTGGATCCGCGTCAAGG
>NZ_DASZBA010000017.1:0-6439 GCF_035944575.1 Noviherbaspirillum sp. | reverse complement strand
ACCGTTCAGGTTGTTCATGAAGATTCGGATGATCTCACCGAAACCGAGCGTAACGATCGCCAGGTAGTCACCGCGCAGCTTGAGGGTCGGCGCGCCCAGCAAGGCGCCGAAAAATGCGGCCAGCGCGGCGCCGAGCGGTACGATGAACCACACCGACAGGTGGATGCCGTTCTGCTGAATCTCCGGCCCGAGCAGCCATACCATCGCATTGCCGACGGCGGGATACTGGTTGATGAACGATTCCAGGACGGTTGCGAACTGCGGCGATGCCAGCAACCCGGTCATGTAGGCGCCCACCGCGTAGAAAGCGATGTAGCCGAGATCGAGCAGGCCCGCAAAACCGACTACGATATTCAGTCCCAGCGCCAGCATGATATAGAGCAGCGCCAGGTCGATGATACGGACCCAGGAATTGCCGAAGTTCGATGCGACGAACGGAAACGCGATCAATACCACGCCAAGAATGAAGAAACTGGTGTAGGCCTTGCGCGGATTGTTTTTGACGTCAAACAATGTGGACATGGAGCTCTCCTTTAGGCGCGATCGGCAACGCGTTCACCCATGATGCCGGATGGACGCAGGGTAAGAACGATAATCAGCACGATGAAGGCAAAAATGTCCTGGTAATGACTTCCCAGGAAACCGCCGGTCAGGTCGCCGATGTAACCGGCGCCAAGGCTTTCGATCAGCCCGAGCAAAATGCCGCCCAGCATCGCGCCGTAAATGTTTCCGATACCGCCCAGCACGGCTGCGGAAAAGGCCTTCAGGCCCGGCACGAAGCCCATGGCAAATTGAGCGGATGAATAATTCGCGCCCCACATTACGCCGGCAACCGCCGCCAGTGCGGCGCCAATGGCAAACGTCATCACGATTACCCGGTTTGAATCCACGCCCATCAAACCTGCCACGCGGGGATTTTCCGCCGTGGCACGCATTGCGCGGCCGATTTTGGTGCGCTCCACCAGGAGCGCCAGGCCGATCATCGAGATGGTGGCCAGCACCAGCAGCATGACCTGGGTCTGGGAGATCAGGGCGCCGAACACATTGAACGATTCGGTCGGCATCACCTGCGGGAAGGGAATCGGGCTGCGGCCCCAAATCATCATGGCAAACGTTTGCAGGAGGATTGACACGCCGATCGCGGTGATCAGCGGCGCGAGACGGGGTGCATTGCGCAAACGCCGGTAGGCGACACGCTCGATCACGACGTTGACGATGACGCATACCGGGATTGCGCCCAGGATCGCAATCAGAAGCTTGACGATCCCTGGCAGGTCAGGTGCCGCGGTTTGCAGAAACTGCAAAATCGTCACGGCGGCCATCGCTCCGATCATCAGCACATCGCCGTGGGCGAAGTTGATCAGGTTGAGAACGCCGTACACCATCGTGTATCCAAGCGCGACCAGTGCGTACATACTGCCGAGCACCAGGCCGTTGATGATTTGTTGGATAAATGTATCCATGGGTTGCCTACTCTCTTGAAGGATCTTTCAAATCGTTCAGCGGCTTGACTGCGGGGAGCATGTGCAACTGCAGCAAACCGTCTCTGATAACAAAAACGGCACCCCGGATAGCCTTTGGGTGCCGCTTGGACGTTCAATGCTGTTCAGTGGATTAGACCGGCCGCGACGCTGCGGTGGACCATGATGGCGGGACAATTGCGCATAATGTGAAGTCTCCTGTTTTTGATAAAAACTTTTTCGTGATGCCGGGCGCCTTTTGAGCGTCCACCAGAACCGGGCGGGATTATACCGAACCTTGCGGTATATGGAACTCTTTGTAGTCGAGGATCACATCTAATAGACAAACATACGAAAAACTGCTTCGCAATCGGACAGGGTGATCGTGTCATATGACCTTATCCATTGAAGCAATCGATATGCCAGCCGGAAACCCTTTAATCGACACGCCCGTAAGCGTCCAATATGGCAGGACAACGAATTTTAAGAAGTTTTGATGAGCTGTTGTGTTTAAAGAAACAAGCTTATATCGCTTTAATAATCAAACTGGCATTCATAATTTTTATTTAAGCAAATTTACCCCATTTTTCCGGCTAAATTTGCAAAGTTTCATTCTGAATATGTCATGGTGTTGTCACATACAGAACGGCCGGTCCATCTGTACCAGGTTTGATCTGTAGCAGGCATCTTTGCGCGCCACTACTCCGCGCGCTGAACCGCCAGTCCTTTTGGCATTGGAAATGTCACGCTTTCCTCTACGCCGGCCAGAGTCCGGACGCTTTTTGCACCATATTGCTTCAGTCGGTCAATAACGGCTTGCACCAATATTTCCGGTGCGGAAGCGCCCGCCGTAACGCCAATACGATTCTTCCCTTGCAGCCAGGAAGGATTGATTTGCTCCGCGTTGTCGACCATATACGCGGCGACCCCCTTTTTCTCGGCAACCTCACGCAACCGATTGGAATTGGAACTATTCGGACTACCAACGACGATGACCAGCTCCACCTGTGGCGCCATGAACTTGACCGCTTCCTGGCGGTTGGTGGTGGCGTAGCAAATATCGCCCTTCTTGGGCTCTGCGATATGGGGGAATTTGCGTTTGAGCGCAGCGATGATTTCGGCCGTGTCGTCTATCGACAGCGTGGTTTGCGATACATAGGCGAGCCTGTCGGGGTCCCTGACTTCCAGCTTATCCACATCTTCGCAGGTTTCAACCAGATACATGCCCTCTTCCGCCTGCCCCATCGTACCCTCCACCTCCGGATGTCCGTCGTGGCCGATCATGATGATCTCGCGCCCTTCGCGGCGCATCTTGGCGACTTCCACGTGCACTTTCGTGACCAGGGGACAAGTGGCATCAAATACTCTTAACCCTCGCTCCTCGGCTTCCGTCTGCACCGCTTTGGACACCCCGTGCGCCGAAAAGATAACCGTGTTTCCCGCGGGGACATCCTGTAATTCCTCGATAAAAATGGCACCCTTGCTGCGCAGATCGGCGACCACATACGCGTTGTGGACGATTTCATGACGTACGTAGATGGGTGCGCCGAACTCCGCCAGCGCCCGCTCGACGATCTCGATCGCCCGGTCCACACCGGCACAGAATCCGCGCGGCTGCGCCAGCAATACTTCCTTATCCATGATTGATCCTTGGTTCAGCTTGTATTTTTTCGGCTTTCACAGAATGCCGATAATGTTGACTTCGAATTTGAGATTCTGGCCGGCCAACGGATGATTGAAATCGAATACCGCACCATCGGCATCGATGTCACGAAGCACGCCGGCAAATCTTCCGCCTCCCGGAGCGGCAAACTCAACAAGGTCGCCTACCGCATATTCCTCGCCCAACTGGGAATTCTCCTTCAGCGTGGTGCGCGATACGCGCTGTATCAGATCAGGATTGCGCGGGCCGAATGCCTGGTCGGGTGACAGGTCGAACGTCCGGTGCGCGCCTTCCGGCAGGCCCAGCAAGCACGCCTCGAGGAAGGGGGCCAGTTGTCCTGTACCGAGCTGCAGCGTCGCCGGATTGTCCTTGAATGTCGTAACGATATCGGTGCCGTCGGCGGAAGCAAGACGGTAATGCAGCGTGAGATAAGCCGCTTCGGTGACGACGGGGGATTCAGACTGTGACATGGGAAGTGAAATAGCGTGGCAACACGCTATTGTAAGTCACGTTATGTTAAGGAGACGAAGGCCATATGGCGGTGTTTATGGCGAATCACAAGCATCCGTAGACAGCGCCCGCATAAATTGCAATTTCGACAATGCCCGTACGTATAATGGCAAAATGTCATTTTGACATTCTCTTTATTTCAAAAGCACATTTATATGGCAATCACCGACTGGCCGACAGATCAACGACCACGGGAGCGGCTGATCAAGCATGGCGCCCAATCCCTGTCTGATGCCGAGCTTCTCGCGGTTTTTCTGAGAATCGGCATAAAGGGGAAAAGCGCAGTGGATCTGGCACGGGACATGGTGAATCACTTCGGATCACTCAATAATCTGTTCACTGCCACCCTCAGCGACTTTTCTGCGATCCATGGACTTGGCTCCGCCAAGTATGCGCAACTGCAAGCCGTGCTCGAACTCGCGCGGCGGGCGTTGGACGAAGAACTGCGTTTGGGTATAGCGCTGTCATCTCCTCAGGCCGTAAAGCATTATCTTCAACTTCTCCTCGGGAACAAGCCGTACGAGTCCTTCGTAGTGCTCTATCTGGATGTAAAAAACCGGCTGATATGCACCGACGAACTTTTCCGCGGCACGCTGACGCATGCCAGCGTCTATCCAAGGGAGGTGGTGAAGTCGGCCCTCTCCCGTAACGCAGCGAGTATCATCATTTCGCATAACCATCCCTCGGGCACCCCTGAACCCAGTGCAGCAGACCATGCACTTACCGACGCATTGAAACAGGCGCTAAGCCTTGTGGATATCCGGATCCTGGATCATTTCATCGTGGCCGGAAAGCAGGTCTATTCGTTCGCTGAACACGGCCATATGTAAGAAGGCAAACCAACGTCAAAAGAAATGTTAAATTTTTCGGAAGTTTTGCGACACACTTTTTTTTCGCAAGTCGTTGAAAATTCACATTTTTTTCTATATACTCGTCGGTTTTCCGAATTTGGAAATTTTTAAGGAGCTAATCATGGCACGTGTCTGCCAAGTCACCGGGAAGGGGCCGATGGTCGGCAACAACGTTTCCCATGCAAACAACAAGACCAAGCGTCGCTTTTTGCCGAACCTGCAAAACCGCCGCATCTTCGTTGAATCCGAAAACCGCTGGGTTTCTTTGCGCATCTCCAATGCAGGCCTGCGCGTCATCGACAAAATCGGCATCGACGCCGTCCTGAGCGACATGCGCGCTCGTGGCGAAAAAGTCTAAGCTGAATTCATCAGGAAAATATCATGGCGAAATCTAACCGCGACAAAATCAAGCTGGAATCGACCGCAGGTACAGGTCATTTCTACACCACAACCAAGAACAAGCGCACCATGCCGGAAAAAATGGCGATCATGAAGTTTGATCCAAAGGCACGCAAGCACGTCGAATACAAGGAAACAAAGATCAAGTAATCTTGCTCTGCGTTTCTAGTATAAAAGGCCGCTCATTCGCATGAGCGGCCTTTTTTTTTGATGCTCGCAATCGATGGAATGATGGATATCCGGTACTGAGTGAAGAACGCCTGCCCCCATTTCACTTAAGTATTGCGTGACCTCACTTGCGTGAGCTCACTTCAAGTGAGCAAGTGAGGGACATCTTCTCCCGCTCAAACCCGCATGAAAAAGGCCACGACGTATCGTGGCCTTTTTGTTCTGGGCTGCTGATTCGGGGCTTATATCACGTCGCCCCGACGATCAAGCATAACTGCGAAGACGGAACGAGAAATCCTGCAATGCCTTGATACCGGATGCCTCGGCACGGGCACACCAATCTTGCAACTGCTGAAGCAACTGCTCACGGCTGGCGTTGGAGCGCTCCCAAATAGCGCCCAGTTCTACCCGCATGTCGTGCATGGTTTTCAATGCCTTGCTATGCGCAAACAATTCCATCAACTGCTGCTTCTGCCCTGCTTCCAGCTTTGCCGGCTCACGTTGCAGAAGCTTTCTCGACGATTTCAGGAAGCCCGATTCAAATTTAGCCTTGCCCGCCAACTGCTCGACTTCATCGTGCCAGGCGCGCTTCAACGAAACTGCGTATTTGGCCATCACGTCGTAACGATTGGCAATTACAGACTGCAGCGTATCGAAGTCAGCGATTGTTTTCTCGCGATTGAATTTTGGTTCCGGAGCGACCTTCTTCACTTTGGCCAATCCCACCATTTCGAGGATTCTGATATACATCCAGCCGATATCGAACTCGTACCATTTGGATGACAGTTTGGCCGATGTACCGAAGGTGTGATGATTGTTATGCAGTTCTTCACCGCCGATCAGAATGCCGATCGGGAAAATATTGGTCGCAGCGTCTGAGCATTCATAGTTGCGATAGCCCCAATAGTGACCGATGCCGTTGATGATTCCGGCTGCAGTTACCGGAATCCACAGCATTTGCACTGCCCACACTGACAAACCGACCACACCGAACAGCATGATGTCGATGATGAGCATCAACCCCACACCCTGCCAGCTGTATTTCGAGTAGATATTTCTTTCAACCCAGTCGTCTGGCGTGCCATGACCGAATTTCTCAATTGTTTCGGCATTCTTGGATTCGGCACGATACAGTTCCGCCCCTTCGAGCAGGACTTTCTTGATGCCACGGGTCACCGGGCTGTGCGGATCATCTTCCGTCTCACATTTTGCATGGTGCTTGCGATGGATGGCCGCCCATTCCTTGGTAACCATGCCAGTCGTCAGCCAAAGCCAGAAGCGGAAGAAATGACTTGGAATCGCATGCAGATCGAGCGCCCGGTGCGCTTGGCAGCGATGCAGATAAATGGTGACGGCGGCAATGGTAATGTGAGTCACTACCAATGTAT
>NZ_DASZBA010000016.1:0-21373 GCF_035944575.1 Noviherbaspirillum sp. | reverse complement strand
CTTTATCCGGCATTCAAGCGCACCCTTGCAGTATCGATCATTGCTGCCGCGCTTTCGGGAACCGCGATCGCTGATGACAGCGCAGATGTCGGACGACTGATGCGTTCAGGGCAGTACACCGAGGCGATGAGCAAAGTTGAGGCTTCCCTTGCCAAAAACCCGCGGGATGCGCAGATGCGGTTCATGAAGGGCGTGATCCTGACCGAGCAGAACAAGTCGGCTGATGCAATCACGGTATTCACCAAGCTGACCGAAGACTTCCCCTCGTTGCCCGAACCCTACAACAATCTCGCCGTGCTGTATGCCGCCAATGGCCAGTATGACAAGGCGCGCGCGGCGCTCGATGCGGCCATCCGTACCAACCCGTCGTATGCGACAGCCTATGAAAATCTCGGCGATGTGCATGCCAAGCTCGCCAGCCAGGCGTACGACAAGGCGTTCCAGCTCGACTCCGCGAACAGCACGGCCAAATCCAAACTGACCCTGGTTCGCACTCTCGTCGCCGGTGGGAATGGCACTGCCAATTCCAATGCCGCCAATGGCACCCCGGCCAATACCGCAAAATCCGCTGCTCCTGCGGCGCCGGCATCCGTCCCGCCGGTCGCAACAACTCAAAAGCCGGCCGCCGAACCGCCGAAGGTCGCGATGGCCACTCCGCAGGCCACGGTGCAGACCAAGCCTGAAATCAAGATAGAGCCGAAACCCAAGGTGGAGCCGGAGAAACCTGCCGCCAAACCTGCTGCCGGCGCCGGTGAAAAGGATGACGTAATGGAAGCGGTGAACGAATGGGCGCGCGCATGGAGCGAACAGGATATGAAAAATTATCTTGGCGCCTACAGCGGCGACTTCCAGACGCCGGGCGGTCAGCCTCGCAAGACCTGGGAGGAAGAGCGCCGCGCCCGTATTGTCGGCAAGAATCGCATCAATGTCCGTATCGAGACGCCCCAAGTGAACGTGAACGGCAACACCGCCACGGTCAAATTTCGCCAAATTTATCAATCCGACCGGCTGACCGCCAATACCCGCAAGACATTGGTACTGACCAGGCAGTCCGGAAAATGGCAGATCAAACAGGAGCAGACTGGTAGCTGATGGTTCGCTTTTGTATATCCAAGCGCCCGGCAGGATCCATCCCCGGGCGCATTATTCTTTCAGGGCTCTGCTGGCTGCTCGCCGGCGCCGGCACTGTCGCGTCATCTGTCGTCCTGGCAAAGCCGCAGGCGGAGCAATCCAGGTCGCAGGCCGAGCAGCTCAAGCCCGATCCGGAAGTCATGCTGATCGAGGTCTACAAGGAACTGTCCGCCAATCGCTTGCGCCAGGCGCAGGCAAAGGCCGATGCGCTTGTGGAGGCCTATCCGAATTTCCGGCTCGGCCATCTTGTGCGTGGCGACCTCCTTCTCATGCATACCCGGCCCGTCACCGCGCTCGGCGCGGTAGCCGGCGCACCCGAAGACAAGCTGAAAAGCCTGCGCGATGAAGCGATGGTGCGGCTGCGGTGGCTGCGTGAACGCCCGAGTCCGGACCTGTTGCCCCGTCCGATATTGCAGATGCGCGACGATCAGAAACATGTGCTGCTGGTCGATGCGAAGCGGTCGCGCTTATATGTCTACGAGAACCGCGGCGGGCGGCCGAAGTACGTCACTGATTACTACATCAGCCAGGGCAAGTTCGGCGTCAACAAGCTGAAGGAGGGGGACCAGAAAACGCCGGTGGGTGTCTATTACATTACCGGCAGGCTGTCGGCTGCACGGCTTCCCGATTTTTACGGTTCGGGCGCCTTGCCGATCAATTATCCCAATGAATGGGATCGGCTCAACGGCCGAAGCGGCTCCGGTATCTGGCTGCATGGTACGCCGTCCGACAGTTTCAGCCGTCCGCCGCTTTCGTCGGACGGTTGCGTCGTGCTCACCAACCCGGATCTGCACAAGCTGTCCGCGTCGGTCGAAATCGGCAAGACACCGGTGGTCATCGCCGAAAGTGTCGAATTCGTCAGCCAGGCGAAGTGGGAAGGTTACCGTAATACGGCTGCCAGGCTGGTGGAAGACTGGCGACGCGATGTGGAGAGCCTGAATCCGAACCGCCTGTTCGCCAATTATTCGCGGCAATTCAAGTCGGACCAGGGTGAAGACATCAACGAATGGTGGGCGAAGCATCAGAAGTTTCCGGTGAACGCAAAAAAGCTGTCGCTGAAACTGCGCGATATGACCTACTTCTTCTACCCGGACCGGGACGACCTGATCGTCAGCACGTTCACCCAGGACGCCTTCGATGGAAAAAGCAGGAGCACCGTGCGTAAGCGGCAATATTGGGCGAAGGAAGGCGCGCACTGGAAAATCGTGTACGAGCTTAACCTTTAAGGGTGCGACAAGGGTTTGTATTTGAACAAAACAAAAAGGCTGCTTCGGCAGCCTTTTTCGTTGCCTGGCGCTCCCACAGGGAACATAAAGCGGCAGCCTCACATTCGGTTACAAAAACCGGCGGCCCGGATGCGTATCAGCGGTTCCCGATGTGATCGACATCAAGTGGTGCATGGCGTTAATTCCTACAATCAGGACATTGAGAATGAGGTAAGTCTGTCAGCAAGGCATGCTCATCCGCAAACGCGCTGACGGAACTTAGTCATGTCGACAACGTCATTTATAAAAAGCCAATTTGGCCGGCATGCCCTTGGCAACAGGCAACACGGTACCTTCCCGTCGAGTAAACGTTGCTGTCATCATTCAGGCCGGCCTTGCAGATTGCGCAAGTTGACGGAACACTTTCAAAGGCAGGCAAGTTTGACTAACCCAACCACCCCGCCGCAACGTCCCGGATCTGATCCCCGATACCAGGACAGGGAAAAAGGGATATCGGGAGCAGGACGGCCGTTTGCGGAACAGCATGCCGCACCGGGGGCGTCTACCCACAGGGAACCCGGTTTCAAGGAGCCGGGCGGGCAGCCGCACGCCCGGGAGGCCGACATGTCGATGTTTTCCCATCCTGCCTATACCTACAACCGGAACGATGTGCATCGGTATGCCGGTTTCGATTATCAAAATGTCCAGCAGCCCAAACATCGATGGTCGCGCGTCATGCTGATGCCGGCGATCTTCGTGGTTGGCGCCTTTGTCGGCCTGAGCACCAACTGGTGGATGAAAAAACCTGCCGGCGAACCGGCGAGCGTCAAGCCACCTGCGGTGATCAGTGCCCCGATGGAAAGGGAAGAAGCAAACCTGCCATCTACTGCGGGCACCCGCAAGGGAATTAGCGCCAGTGAACTACCCTATGACGGTAACCCGCCGCCGATGGGCGGCGATGGCGCGATTGCCGCGGCTTCGCCGTCGGTGACCACCTCGCCGTCGGAGACCGTCACCATGTCGAGCGGTGCATCGTCCGCCACGACGGGCGAAAGTGCCGCAGGGGGCGGAGCCGATGACAGCACGACGAAGCCAGGAACTGCGGAAGCAGAGGAGCGCGCTCCATCCGCGCCGATTGCCGGCGTAACGCCAAAACAAGCCGCCGCGCAGGTTCGGGAAGCGGATCAGAAAGCAGCGGCAATCGAAGCTGACATGCCGCAGAAAGCAGCCGCACCGAAAAGCGCCGCAAGGGAACCCGAGGTGGCACTGGCTCGCGAGGCTGACCGTAAGCTGCCGGCTATCGACGACGATACGCCGCAAAAAGCAGCCGCGACCAAGCGTGCCGCCAAGGATCCCGAAATCGAGCGCATCCGCCGCCAGGCAGCGCTGGACCGGGCTGACGCAATACAGGCTGAAAAGAACCGGGAAATCGAACGGATCCGACAACAGGCTGCCGAAGAGCTAAAAAAAAAGAATGAAAATCAGCGGGCGGCAGATGAGGCGCGCGCCAGAGCACCGAGTCGGCCAAGTACGACATCAGCTTCGGAGAAGCGCCAGCCTCCTGTTGCCGGTGCAAGCAAGCGGGCACTTCTCGCACAATGCGAGCGCCGCTCGAACTTCATCCTGAGAGAACACTGCAAATGGGAAATATGTGACGGCAGCTGGGGCAAAAACGGCTGTCCGTCATATGAAAAACAGGCGAGTGTTTTCTGATATCGCGGAGCGGCAGCCAGCCGTCACGACCAAGTCTTGGTTAAAAGAAATTTTTCCATAAATCCGCGCTCAAACCGTTCGATTCCATGGACGATGTAATAAAACCACATCCGGGTGCGACTTAAGCAAGCCTTCCAGCGGTAATTCCTTTCGGCAAGCTTTTTGCTTTTCTTATTCGCTACAATCTCGACACTGCCGCACTGTCCAGGCGCAGTTTTCGAGACGCTGTTGTAAAAAAATAAAGTCTTAAGACTGTTTCCGATTTTATTGCAGCCGGGTTACATTATCCGTCTCCTTTCCGCCAGACAATCACTGCTGCGGTTTGGGATACAGGTAGTGCGCATTGTTGAGTTCTTTATTCGCAGCCTTCTGGAATATGCCGATGATCAATATCACCGTTGTCTCGTATAACAATGAAGCCGTGGCTCACCCAACATCCCTGACTTTCGGTCCTGAAGGGAAAACGATGGGACGAGGCAAGGATAACCATCTGGTGCTGGAAGATCCGAAAAACCTGGTGTCCAGGGTTCATGCGCGCGTCAAAAGTGACGGATTCCGTCACAGCATCGTCAACATGAGTCAGCACAATCCAATACTTGTCAATAATTGTGAAATCGAGCCGGACCGCGAATACGATTTACATGCCGGTGACGAGATCCGTATCGGTCTCTACGTGCTCCGCGCGGAGGCGCAGCGGCACGCAGGGCCTTCGCTGGCGGTTTCCAACGGCATGCCGGTGAACGACATCGACGAGCCAGCCCTTGCGATGGAGGCTTCCCCGGTCATTGGTCACGAAGCCAAAGCCGCACTGGAAGCGATCCGCAATGCCAGCATTGCCGGCAGCGTCCCCGTGAGCCATGCGCGCAGCGCGGTTCCGGACGCACCTGAGGCGGCGCCTGTCAGCGAAAGCAACCAGGCCCTGCTCGATGCCTTCCTTAAGGGAGCCGGCATTCCTTCCGTAACGATCGCACAGGGCTTGACGCCCGAATTGATGGAAACGCTGGGCAAGCTGCTGGCAATTTCCATCAAGGGCACGATGGACCTGAATGCGCAGCGCGCGTTCGTCAAGCGCGAAGTCAATGCCGACGTCACGATGGTCGTGGTGAGGAACAATAATCCTCTCAAGTTCCTGTCCGACAGCGAGACTGTCCTTACCCAGATGTTCCGGAAGAAGATGCCCGGTTTCATGAGCCCGGCTGAAGCCCTGCAGGACATCTATGACGACCTGCGCGCCCACCAGGCGGGGATCATGGCCGGCATGCGCGCCGCCATCAACAATGCCTTGAAGCGTTACGATCCGGAAGCGCTCGAGCAGGCCGTCGCGAACAGATCGGTGATCGATGCGCTGATGCCGACACGGCGCAAGGCAAAGCTGTGGGACACCTTCATCAAGTCATTCAAAAAACTGCATGTGAAAACCCAGGAGGATTTTCATGCGATCTTCGGCAAGCCTTTCCTGAAGGCGTACGAGGAGGAAGTGGAGCGCCACGACAACCAGGGAAAACATGTCTGAGGCGATCGTGGCGACATCCGGAGCATCTGTTAGGCAGCTACGGAGTGTCATGGTGTTAACTGTGCAGGACGCGGCAGTTCTCCAATTGGTCCATCATGCTGAACGCTAAAGCCGACACCGATACCCTGGAAGCAAAAGGGAGGACTGGAACCTGTCTTCCCGTCGGCTCGCGGGTCGCCGATTTTGAAATAGCCGGGGTGATAGGCGAGGGCGGCTTCGGTGTCGTATATCTCGCCTTCGACCATTCGCTGCAACGTACGGTGGCCATCAAGGAATACATGCCGGCCGCGTTTGCCTTGCGCGGTGCGGATTATGGTGTCGTGCCTCGATCGGCGCGCGACGGCGAGACATTCACGACGGGCCTGAAAAGCTTCATCAATGAAGCGCGTCTTCTCGCCCAGTTCGATCATCCGGCGCTCATCAAGGTGTACCGGTTCTGGGAACAGAACGGTACCGCCTACATGGCGATGCGTTATTACGAAGGACAGACCCTGAAGAATGTGGTCCTGGAAAATCCCGCCCGGGTGACGCAGGACTGGCTGAAAAGTCTGCTCAAGCCGATGCTCGAGGCGTTGGATGCACTGTATCGGGTCAATATCCTGCATCGTGACATCTCGCCGGACAACATCATGATCCAGGCGAGTGGCGAAGCGGTATTGCTGGACTTCGGCGCGGCCCGCCAGATCATCGGAGACATGTCGCGTTCGCTCACCGTCATCCTGAAGCCCGGCTACGCACCGATCGAGCAATACGCTGACGATATGAGCATGAGCCAGGGGCCGTGGACAGATATCTATTCACTGTCGGCTGTGGTGTATCTGGCCATCGTTAAAAAGCCGCCGCCGACGTCGGTCGCACGCATGATCAAGGATCCGATCGAACGTCTCCAGGACGGAGACTATCCCGGATTCGACAAATCCTTTCTGGCGGCGATCGACAAGGGGCTTGCAGTCAGGCCGGAAGACCGGCCGCAGTCAATCGAGGCGTTCCGCCGAATGCTGGACCTGGAGCTCGTGCTTCCGATGCCGGTCGAGCCGCTAAGAAGCGCCAGTCCAGCAAAGAATGCGCAATCGCTAAAAGCCGAACGTTCTGCAACAAGCCGGACGGCCCGAAAGGCTTTCAAGCCCGTCCATGCAGCGCTAGCCGCAGGTGTGATCGGCCTTGTTGGAATCGGTGCTTATTTCGGGTTACGCGCCGCTCCCGGGTCGCCGGACGTCTCCGCCAGTGCAAACCACGCCCCGGCACCGATGCCGGTTGCTACGCCTGAAGTGAGCGCCCCGATACAGCCGCCGGAACAAATCATGGATGAGGAAACGGTGGCATGGGAGCTTCTGCAAAACAGTAACGACGCAAAAGCCGGCGATGTCACGGGCTTTATAGAAAAATATCCATCAGGAAAATTCGCTGCGCAGGCACGCGCCCGTCTTGCAGCGTTGACCAGGCAGGAAGAGGATGCAAAGGCTGCCAAAGCGTCGGAATCGGTCGCGGCAGCCGAGCCAAAGCCCGAAAAGCCGACAGGCACAGTCCGGATCAACATCAAGCCATGGGGTAACGTCTTTGTGAACGGCGCGGCCAAAGGCGCAAGTCCTCCGTTGAAGACCTTGACCCTCCCGGAGGGACAGCATCAGATCAAGGTGGTCAATCCTTACTATCCGCCCTGGATTATCAACGTTGATGTACGGAAGAAATCCACGTCGAACGTCGAGCATGATTTCTACCGCGTTGAATGAATCGGATAGATTCCATTCGCTGCATGCACGAGCCTGTGAATCGTTTATTCCGTAAAACATGATCTGCCAAGCGGATGATTGCGGATGCGGTTACCAGTATGCCGGAAAGGGCGTTTTCCCATGAAGGTTTTGAGGCGCAATTGACACGGTTCCGGATGGCCACGCCTGCTACAGCAGGAGTTCAGTCACCGCACAAAAAATCCCCCTGCGTTTTCTGACCGGATGTTTAGCCACGCCCTTATGTTGTACTTCGGGACCGTTTCATTCCGATCACCAAAGTTTTGTCGATATTGATAATTGGAAGATTTGATGGGTAGCATGGGAGAGCTTCCGCCAGCGCCACCTCCATGGCCAGTGGCGGCATGAATACCATGCCGCATAACGGGACAGTGATCACGCTGTGGGCATGCGTGGCCTCACACCGGCAATCTCATCGAGACATTTTCATGGTATCCATGCTAATGGCATAGTGGGGTATTTGTCGAAAACGCTGCTAACTATCTCTTCGAAATTTATTGGGGTGGCGATGTATGTCCCGCAAAATCGGTATGGCCATGTGTCATGGACGACTTGGCGTGAGATTCGCTGGCATAGGACGGCAGGAACGAGACATCGCTGCCTTACGGTTTGCTGATATCGCGGAAATACATCGCTGAAAAAGCCGTTGCCACTTATTCAGATCATGTCGGTATAAACGATGCTGCGTTTGTAAGCTGGGTGGCAAAGTTGGGCCTGCCGCTATTGCAGCGGGACACTGCCACCTACAGTTCCCCGCCCTAGAAGCTGCGTAAAATCGTCCGCCGATACCGGCGCACTAAAAAGATAACCCTGCCCTTCGCTGCAGTGATTTGCATGGAGAAATGCGAGCTGCGCTTGTGTTTCAACGCCTTCTGCAACAACTCTTTGCCCTAAGTTGGTTCCCATACTGATTACGGCATTTACGATGACGCTGTTACCGTCATTCGATGAGATGCTTTGCACAAATGACTGATCAATTTTCAACACGTCAATCGGAAACTGGCTTAGGTAGCTCAAACTGGAATAGCCGGTGCCAAAATCATCAATGGCAAGCTGCACACCGACTTGTTTCAGCTCATGAAGGACGGCGCTGCTTGATTCCACGTTGCGCATGAGTACGCTCTCAGTCAACTCAAGCTGAAGAAATCGCGCATCCAAGCCTGTTTCGGCCAATACATTGCGCAGATTTTCTACAAACCCACGACTTCGAAACTCCAATGCCGAGACGTTGACGGAGATGATCAGAGATTGCATTCCCTGATCACGCCAAGCCTTGGCCTGCCGGCAGGCCTGGAGAAGGACGGTCTTTCCGATAGCGACGATCAGGCCCGAGTCTTCGGCGATGGGGATAAAAGACTCGGGTAACACCATGCCCTTATCAGGGTGGATCCAGCGAACGAGCGCTTCCGCACCAGTAACCATCCCTGACACCAGGTTGACCTTCGGCTGGTAATACACCAAAAGTTCGTTCTTCGCAATTGCGCGACGCAGTTCCACCTCAATGGCCTGGCGCTCCACTGCTAAGGCATTCATTGGGCTGTTAAAGAACTGGTAATTATTTTTACCCTTTTTCTTCGCGTGATACATCGCCGCATCTGCGTTCTTAATTAACGTATCAGCGTCATCGCCGTCAGCCGGAAACGTACTGATTCCGATACTCGTCGTGATGTGCAGCTCAGTAGCAGCAAGGTAGTGAGGTGCAGCAAGTGCATGAAGGATTTTTTCAGCGGTGATGGTTGAGTGTTCTGCCAGTACATCTTCCAGTACAAGGATGACGAACTCGTCGCCACCCAATCGGCTCACCGTGTCGGAATGCCGCACCTGGGATACCAGCCGGCGTGCGACGGATTCAAGCAACTTGTCGCCCATTGCGTGTCCGAGCGAGTCATTAATGTGCTTGAAATTGTCGAGGTCCAGGAACAGAACCGCAAGCTGGGTGGCATGCCGCTTTGCGTAGGAAATCGCCTGCGTCAGGCGGTCATTCAAAAGTAGTCGGTTCGGTAGGTTGGTAAGGTAATCATGTTGCGCCAGGTGCGCCATTTTCTGCACCATTGCCTTGGCTTCGGACACGTCGTGGAAGGTAACGACTGAGCCGGTAATGTCGCCGTTGCGGTCGAAGATCGGTGCCACGGAGTCTTCAATTGGCGATTCATATCCATCCCGGCGCACCAATACCGAATTGGCGTGGAGAGCAAGTGTTTTCCCATGAAGGATGACCATTTCCACCGGATTCCTTGCCAGCTGTCGCGATTCGCCGTCAATAAGATGAAAGACTTGGGCAACTGGACGACCCTGCGCCTCGCCGCGTGACCAGCCTGTCATGCGTTCCGCTTCGGCATTCATGTAAGTAACGTTACCCGCGACATCAGTGCTCAGTACGCCGTCCCCAATCGACTCAAGAGTGACGCGCGACCGTTCCCGCTCCACGAAGAGTGCTTCTTCTACTTTCTTACGGTGAATGATGCTGCGAAGCGCCTGTGGCACCAGCGAGCTTTGAAAATGGCCTTTACTGAGGAAGCCTTGGGCACCGCGCTGCACCGCTTCGATAGCGAGGTGTTCATTTGCCTCACTGCAGAGTGTCATGATGGGAATAGTAGGCACAAGCTTGAAGAGGACATCAAAGGTTTCCAGGCCCTGGCTATCTGGCAGAAAGAAATCGATAAGAATAATGTCAATTCTCGGGTGGTCGAGGCGACTTACCAAGCCGGATAAATCACGTACCCACTCAGCAATAAAAGGACCATCTCTTGCAGATGCGAGTGTCTCTTTGAGCAACTTTGCGTCTGCAAAGTCATCGGTAACGATAAGAACCGTATTGGCGGTCATGATGTCCTTTCTAAAATAGAACATTTCGCCATGGGTATCCGGTCCGCCAGAAAAGCTCGGGCGCCAGGGCCAAGATACCGATAATAGCGGACCTGGACGGCAAGCATATTTCATTTGCAGAGACTCTCGATAAGAGTATGGTGTGATCGACACGCGAATGCGCCTATGATTGTTCTGATGCTTAACGAAGCACCATAACGGAAGCGCGATAAGTTGAACAACTGAAAAAATCTTTCCGCGCCTGCTCCTAAGGGATGTTAAAGACTGCTTGCGATCATAGCGGTCAGCCGGGAAGGGCGGCAGTCGGTACGGCAGAAAAATGAGAGGCGTTGCGTAAAGAAGTATTCTCCCGGAGGTGCATCGCCTTCACTGAAAGCGTGTCATTCCGCCGATGCCGTCGTTCTATGGACGACCGCCAACATGCAACTGCTCCCAACTAGTTAGTCGACCGCATTGATCGCCAGCCAGCGGACTGCCAGCTCGATATGGAAGGAGTCGGCATCGTCCTGCTTTGCGAACGTGCAATGTGTTCATCCATCTAACGTCTGCAGCACGCTTCGATTTCCTTCCACTCAACAAGGAGAATTCCATGAAAACAATTTTTGAGGCGCTGGCAGCGATATTGTTGGCGTTGACCGCTGCTGCGGCATCTGCACAGTCCGCTGCGCCAAATGATGCGCAGATCGTTGCTATTCTCCTTGCCGTCAACAACGTTGACATCGGCGCAGGAGAACTTGCCAAATCAAAATCCACAAACGTCGATGTGAAAGAGTTTGCGCAATTGATGATTACGGATCATAGCGCAGTCAATAAGCAGGCGACGGCATTAGCCAAGAAAGTGAAAATCAAGCCGGAGGAAAGCAAGGCCAGCAAGAGTTTCAAGGAAAACGGCGCGACGACACTTTCAAAGCTGAAAGGATTGAAGGGAAAAGAATTCGACATTGCCTACATCGATAACGAACTGAACTACCATCAGACGGTGTTGGATACGTTGGACAAAATCTTGATCCCGAACGTGAAGAATGCCGAGCTACAACATGCGCTTATGACGGCTCGTCCGGCATTTGAAACACATCTCCGGCATGCGAAGAATATGCAGGCGTCGCTGAAGTGAGAAAGGCGGCAGTGCCCTGTGCCAGGTCGAATATCGTTTCTAGTTTCTTTCTCGCCCGGTGCACTGTGCACAGCTGGCTTGTGTACCATGCACGGCACGTTGTCGGCGCGCATCGGCTTTGATGACGCTGGCATCGGTGGCGAAGCTTTCGCCACCTACGAATTCTTCGCCGATACATCGGCGCAGCATCGACTCGAACAACTCTCGGAAACATCGCCGTCGCGCAGGCGGCCATGCCCAGTCCTGGAGAAGGTGGAATGGTCTGGCACTCGGTCATGAATGCCAAGGTGGCAGAACCAGCGGTACGCCAGGTTCAGATGCACTTCCTCACACAATCGGCGTTCGGAGCGGATGCCGTAACAGTAGCCAATGATGAGCATACGAATGATGAGCTCCGGATCCACCGACGGGCGGCCAATATGGCTGTAGAACGGCTTGAGGTGCTCACGAAATTCGGCCAGATCCAGATAGCAATCGATCGCCCTCAGAAGATGGTCGTGCGGGACGCACTCTTCCAGGTTGATGACCTCGGTACGTTCCCTCGGAACAAGTTTCCGCCCCATCATGATCGCCTCCACCAAGGCATGCCGTTCAGTCAAATTACGGTACATCCAGCAAAGGTCAATGGGACTATTTCAACAGAATCGGTCGGGTCCTGCGCTCCGAATCCATGAGATCTATGTCTGGAATATGGCGTAGAGCCGCCGGTGCCATCAACTGCGTATAAGGCGCAAGGCGGCCAATAGCGGCGCTTTAGGCCGCCTTGAACCTGAAGCCGAGGCGGCTGCGCGTTCCGCACACCAGTCGGACTTGAACAGGCATGCAATTCCGGCGGCATCAGAAAACTTTCCGTCCCATAATGATTCAAACGGGCAAGGAGTACATGCAGAACCAATCGATTCAGGCGAGTGTCAATAAGGCACTGGTCGGACGCACCGACCCATTTATTGGAACAGCATGAACAATAATCTCGAACCCCTCCTGCAATCGATCGACCAGGCCGCCGTGGCGGATGCGCTTGCGTCCGCCTTGACGGCTGTCGTTTCCGACGCTTCCGCACCCGATTCGGCCCTTGCGGGTCTGCGCAAGGCAAGAGATGAATCGGTCCCGCTTGAGAAAAGAGCTGCCGTCGCTGCACTGCAGGCGTATGGTGCAGAATGCGCCGCTGATGTACTGACCGCGGGGCTGGAGCAGGATGCGAGCGACCGTGCCGCGCGGCTGCGTGAAGGGCTAGAGGCGGACTCGGGAAGTGATGCTCTTTCACTGCTGCGAACGAGCGCCGATGCGGGTTCCGCGTTCAAGTCCAGACTGTCCCTGCGGATTGCGTCGAGATGCGCAGAGATGGTCGCTGCCGAAATCGAGCGCGACAAGCAAGGTCAATTCACCATCCTCGATGAGCAAGACGCAGAAGTATTCAAGTCGCGGCGCGAAGCGCATCGCAAAATGCGCACCGAGGCGGCGCGCGACTTTCTCGCGTCACTGCCGAGCCGATATCCTTCTTTTGGCGCAGTCCTCTTTGTCGACATTAGGCGGCATGTGGAGCAAGAGGTTGCGGAGCAACACAAGCGGCCAGATATCCATCAGGCCGTGGCTTCATTGTTCGATGCCGCAAAGAACTCCATGCCGGAGGCGATGCGCGACGCAGTGGAGCGCGCGGGGCAATCCAAGCAATCGGGGCAGTAAGCGCTGGCGCGCCTGTGGGCTACGACCGCCGCATACGCCATCGCATTCATCGGTTGTGATGACTGGACATGACCAGTCATGCCAATTCCGGCAGCTGTATAACCTCTATCTACGGCAAGCATCACTCCGTTGATATGCGCAGCATTTGCAGAGAAGAGAAATACGATCGCATGCGCGACTTCGTTTGGTCGGTCGCTAGGTGTCGGCAGCGATGGGCAGCTATCGGCCGATTCTGTTGAAATAGTCGGCGAGCAACGTAGTTAGGTATCTAATCGTTGATCCGATGAGAAGGCGGGATTGCAGCTTGAAGGTGCTAGGTTGGTTCCTAGGTGCTTTCAACCAGCCGGTTTGGTTGGCTGGAGCGCACCTAAACAAAGCAGTTTCGCCAAGCGCCTCAAATTCTGAGCAGTGGCTGCCAATAAGAATTCATCATGCGCGCCAGTTGGACCTCGCAATCGTAATCGGTCCAGCTTGATGATGCGCTTCAGATGGGCAAACAGCATCTCTACTTTCTTGCGTTCGCAGCGTGACTGCTGATATTGCGGGGTGCCCATCAGGCGGCGGACCAAGTCCCGTGCATCCTCATGGATGCTGCGCGCTATCTTGCGAAATGGCGTGTTAGGACAGCATTGGACCTTGAGGCTGCATGTCTGGCAGTCAGCTTGGCTGGCACGGTAGATGATGGTGTCGGCCTTAGTGACTGCAGAAGTCAAATTGGCAAAGACACGACGGCGACCATGCAATAACCGTTTGCCGGGACAGTGATACACATTAGCTTCCTGATCCCAGAAAAAATCGCTTCTACCGAAGGTGTCATCCGTGCGCTCGCTCTTGTCCCAGACCGGTACATGCGGCTCAATTCCTTTATCCTTGACTAGCCAACCCAGCATCGTGGCCGATCCATATGCCATGTCACCAATGAGCCGCTGCGGCGTCATCTGGAATTGGCGACCCACTCTGTCGATCATGGTGCGGGTAGCCTGCACTTCGCAGGTACGGTTTGAAGAGGAAGGTTCGACATCAACGATGACTCCAGCCTTCACATCAACCAGATAATTGGTGGAATAAGCAAAGAATGCCGGGCCAGCGGTTGCCGTCCATGAGGCGCAGGGATCGGTAAGTGATATCGATTTGGGCAGGCCGGTATCGGTATTGGTGGCATCGAGTGCGGCGAGATATTCCCTGACTGGTCGGGTCCATTGTTCTGGGTTGCCCCAATCAGGGGACTGGGTGCCACGTACTGCGCGCTGGCGTCGTGCATCGGCTTTGATGACGCTTGCATCCGTGGCAAAGCCTTCTCCACCTACCATGCCTTCGAGAATACACCGGCGCAGTACCGACTCGAACAAGTCCCTGAACGCATCACTGTCCCGGAAACGTCCATGTCGCGTCTTGGAGAAGGTAGAGTGGTCGGGCACACGGTCATGGATGCCAAGATGACAGAACCAGCGGTAAGCCAGGTTCAGGTGCACCTCCTCGCATAGTCTGCGCTCAGAACGGATGCCGTAGCAGTAGCCAATGATGAGCATGCGGATGATGAGCTCTGGGTCTACTGACGGGCGGCCGATATGGCTGTAGAACGGCTTGAGGTGCTCGCGAAACTCGGCCAGATCAAGATAGCGATCGATCCCCCTCAGAAGATGGTCCTGCGGGACGAACTCTTCCAGGTTGATGATCTCGGTACGTTCCCTAGGAACAAGTTTCCGCCCCATCATGATCGCCTCCGCTAAGGCATGCCGTTTAGTCACCTTACGGCACGTCTAGCAAAGGTCAAGGCGACTATTTCAACAGAATCGGCCAGGAGCAGGCACTCACAACGATTCGCAGGTTGCAACGTCGCATTCAATCGTCGCCATGTCCACCGCTCCGGATTCCATTCTGACCAGTGACAGGCATGCTCAGGCACTCATGCCCGCCGCGCCGTTCGCCCTCGCGTCGCTAGCCATAACTGACTTTCATGCTTGGATGCAGCATCAGTACATGCTGTACGAGCGCTGGACTGATGCCACGGCGCCGACACTTATGCCTCACGGTCACGTCAATCCGGAGAAGTATCATCGGTCGGCCTGAATGTGCATTACTGCCGCCAACTGCGGGCGAGCATAGTGTAGCTGCGCCAATGAATTCCGAATTCTGAAACGCCGCTGATGCAGAAGGGCAGGGGCCGGCTCTGCGCACCATGCTTATGGCATGAACGACCGTAAAGACAACTGCATGCCTAAAACCAACACCCCCACAAAGAAAATTTTCCGGAATACTTCGGTTCGAATGCGCAAACGAATCCACTGTCCCAAAAGCATTCCGACGAGAGCGGGAATTAGCGCATAAAACGACATGAGCACGACAGCCGGCTTGAAGGTACCTTCAAAGGTCAAACTTGCCGCCAGTGCGAAAGTTGAGATCGTGAATGCCAGACCAAGCGCCTGCACCAGATCGTCCTTGTCGAGTCCGAGCCCCTGCAGGTATGGCACCGCCGGCATCACGAACACGCCGGTCGCGGACGTTACCAGTCCTGTCGCGGCGCCGACCACAGGCGACAACCACGTCTCCAGGCTTGCTGGAACAGCCACTCGCACTTTGGCAAGCCCAAAGACTGCGTATAGCACCAGCGCCATACCGAGCGCAGTGGTGGCATAGCCGGTGACGTCACGCGGCAGCACCGCACTGCCCACCAAGGTCCCTGTACAGATACCAATCATCATTGGCCACAGACGCCGGAGCAACGGCCGAAAGCTGGGGCCAGCCATCAACTGCCAAACATTCGTCGCGGCCGAAGGCACAATCAACAGGCTTGCTGCTGCTGCCGGCGCCATGACTAGTCCAAGCAAACCTACCGCGACGGTCGGAAGCCCGAGGCCGACGACGCCCTTCACCAGGCCTGCCACCAGGAACGTAGCCGTGATGAAGAACAGGAGCGGCAAGGAATCGGCATTGATGAAATGGGTAAGCGTTTCCATGCGTTGATTTTGTCTCGCAGGCCGACATTTGAAAATGTGGAATAAACTTAGCCAGCCTTCGGCCGGGCCGTAGGCTCACAGAGAACTTGGGAAGGGGATTTCGTGTTGCGCTTTGACCTGACAGATATGCAGCTATTCTTGCACGTAGTGGAAGCAGGCAGCATTACCGGCGGCGCCGAGCGCGCGCATCTTGCGCTCGCGTCCGCGAGTGCACGCATCCGGAGCATGGAAGAGCTGCTTGGAATGCCGCTGCTGGTGCGTGGTCGGCGTGGAGTACATCCCACTCCGATCGGGCAGTCGCTGGTGCATCACGCACGTCTCATCCTGCAGCAGATGGAAAGGATGCGCGGCGAACTGGCCGAGTACACCCAAGGAATGAAAGGACATATCCGTCTGCTTGCCAACACTGCGGCCATCAGCGAATTTCTTCCGGAGGCACTCGCTAAATTCATGTCCCAGCATCCGAATGTCGATATCGATCTGGAGGAGCGGCTGAGTTACGACATTGTCAAAGCTATTACTGCGGGCGTGGCTGACGTCGGCATTGTGGCAGACTCCGTCGACCTCTTCGGGCTTGAGACGTTTGAATTTCGTACGGACAGGCTGGTGGTCGTAACCTCTGTCCGTACCGGGGAAGCGGATACATTCGGATCAGGGCATGGTATTGCCTTCCGCAAATTGCTCGATTCCGATTTCGTCGGATTGGCGGGAGATAGCGCGCTCCATCGATATCTGGCGCTCCATGCTGCGCGCGCTGGAAAACCGCTTAAGGTACGCGTGCGTCTTCGCAGCTTTGATGCCATATGTCGAATGGTAGAAAACGGTGTCGGCGTCAGTATCATTCCAGAGGCTGCGGCCAGGAGATGCCAACGCACGATGGCTATTCGCTACAGCAGCTTAACCGACCCGTGGTCCTTGCGAAATCTTACAATTTGCGCCCGTCGCATCGATGAATTACCAAGTTACACAAGAAAGCTTATCGAAGATATTCGAGCGAAATAGAGGTCGGCTTTACCATCTCACCGTGATATTGACCTCTGCTTCGAAGCAGATCCGAAAAAAAAGCACATATTTCCGGCCTTCCCAGATTTTTGGGATGACGAAAGCCATGAAAGCGTGTATGCCGTCTTGATTGCCAGATGCATGAGCACTCTATTCGCAGAGCGTCGTGTCTCTTGCGGATCGATTGGCGGATCTGCTCCAGGCTTATATATTGTTTTGTTCCGAGCGGTCGGAGTTTGGACGATAGCGTGCGATTGCACATCTTGTTGCAAGGTCGATGCGACGAACCTCCGGTTGGGTTCCCGACTTATGCTTGGTAGGATATAAAGAAAGACAATGCTCTCCGAAAAGACAAGTACCTTCCTTTTTTAGCATTTGCCGCAGTCTCACGCGGGCGTTCACTATATATTCCGACTCTCTTCAAGCGCCATGAGCAAGCCGATATTTATTATTGTCATAGGGCAGCTGTTCGGCGTGTCGCTGTGGTTCAGTGCAAATAGCGCGGCAGATGACTTAACCAGGTTGTGGGGGCTGACTCCCGCCGATATCGGGTGGCTCACCAATGCGGTACAGGCTGGTTTTATCGTCGGTACATTGTCGTTCGCGTTCAGCGGCCTTGCCGACCGCTATTCCGCAAGCCGGATATTTGCTCTGTGCAGTGTGCTGGGGGCGATATTCAACGGGATGTTCGCATTGTTCAGCACAGGTCTTGAGTCGGCATTGTGGTTCCGTTTCGGAGTGGGGCTGTCGCTGGCGGGCATTTATCCCATCGGGATGAAGCTGATTCTTACCTGGAATCCACAGGCGGCCGGCCGCAATCTTGGAATGCTGCTGGGCATGATGACATTGGGGACAGCCTTGCCGTATGCAGTACGGATGGCAGGAGCCGCATTCCCGTGGCAATTCGTCATCTTGATTTCCTCCATTCTCGCATTGGCCGGTGCACTGATGGTCGCTTTGCTCGGTGAGGGCCCCCATCTGAAACGGCAATCTCAAAATGCACCGGGCATCAACGCTAATGTCATGAAAGCGTTTCATGTACCCGAGTTTCGTGCATCTGCACTCGGCTATTTCGGCCACATGTGGGAGTTATACGCATTCTGGACCGTGGTGCCGCTATTGCTGGCCTCGTTCATCGCAGATGGTACTTCCCAATCGACACGGGAAATATCCGGATGGGCATTCGCCGTGATTGGCGCCGGCGCGATCGGTTGCATCGCCGGCGGACTACTTAGCCAGCGCATCGGCAGTGCGCGCGTTGCATGGTGGGCGCTTTTCACATCCGGGCTAATGTGCCTGCTGTACCCATTGATGCAGGATCTGCCCGCTTACTGGAAACTTGGACTGCTTCTGATATGGGGTATTGCGGTGGTGGCGGACTCGCCGCAGTTTTCAGCCATGTCCGCCAAAGCGTGTCCTCCGGATCTGATCGGCAGCGCGTTGGCGATACAAAATAGTCTGGGATTTCTGTTGACGATGTTATCGATATTTATTGCCACGATGGCCTTTCCGTACCTTGAAAGCAAGGTGGCATGGCTGCTGCTGCCTGGCCCGGTGATCGGTTTAATCAGTATGCGCCGGCTCTTCAAGCCAACGGCGCCGAAGGGTCAATGATGATCCTGCGCAAATGCAAGCGAAGATGCGATAGACGTCAGCAGGGCGGTAGACCCGGAAAAGCAGATCATCAATCTTTATATCCGGCCCAGCCCTTGAAGGTGAATCCAGCATGGAACTGCTCGATGTTTTGAAACCCGGCATCAGAAAGAATTGCCATGTCATCATCGGGCAAAAGGATCTGGAGTCGCTCTTTCATGGCCTGGATACTAGCGCTGCCTGCGCCTCTGGCATTTCGGCGAAAGCCGCATAACGCGCGATCCGCTTGTCCTGCTCGCCCCTGGTAGGTATTTCCATTTACCGTCTTCACGGTGACGTTGTCCCGCGCGCCGGTGACTGCGACGGCCGTCGTGTCTTCCCAGGCGAGGGATGAGTATGCTTCCAGCTGTGTACGCGCTGCGCGCGATCTCGCCGGGGTCCCGTCCGTCCTGTGCAGGAAAGCCATGCGAGTGAATTGCGAAGCGGTTGCGCCGTTGTCCGGCATCGATCACAAGCACGGCTTTACGCACCCAGATGAGCTGAAGGGCAGCAGCCATCCGGGCACAGCTTCCCCCAATTACGATCACGTCATATTGCATCGTCTAATTCCTCGCTAGAAGTCGTGCTGCTTTGCGTCGCGCGAAATCGGAGGCCAGTTCGGCAAGCGTGATGCTTTGGAAGCGATGGAGCAACAAGGCTTCGGCTTCGGCAAAAGCGCTGTCAAGTGCGGCATTTACCGACTGTTCAACCGGGCACTGCGGGTTCTCATTGCGACTTCCGACGGCGAAGATGGCTGGTTCGCCGAGCGCCTCGTGTAGCTGGCATAAGGTGATTTTCTTCAGGTCGACGGCAATGCGCCAGCCGCCGGCATGACCGCGGTCTGACGTAACCAGTCCTGCCTCGCGCAACAATCCCATGGTGGGCCGCACGCACTAGGCCGCTGGAGTGCCCAGGCTTTGGCGGCAAATTAATCGATTGGACGCTATGTCATTCTGGTCAAAGCCTGCTGAGCGCCTGGTAAATGACATTTCTGAGCCACTGGTGCGACCGCTTTTCCTCCTGGTGCTCATGCCAGAACATGCGCACCTCAAAGTGAGGCAGTTCGATGGGCACCTCCAGCGCGCGCAATGAGCCGCTCAGTGCAAAGTAGCGGCCGACGCGGGACGGCATCGTCACCAGTAAGTCCTTGTTGATCGTCATCAGGTTCGGGACGATGGTGAAATGCGGCACCTGCAGGATTACCTTGCGGCTGACGCCCTGCTGGCGAAGAATATCTTCCACAAGCCGGTGCCCCGAAAACGGTGACGACACCACGATATGCCGGCCCGACAAAAAGTCCTCCAGGCTCAGGCTTTCGCCGATTGCCGCGTTGCCCGCACCCACAAGGCACACATAGTGTTCGGAAAACAGCTTGCGGTTCTTCACCACGCCGACCAGGCCGGGCAGGTTGCCGACCGCAGCATCCACTTTTCCCGCCGCCAGCCATCCAGCCACTTCATCGATCGCCACTTGCACCACTTCCAGTTCCACGTTCGGCGCTTCGCGCTGCATGTGCTCCATTATCGGCGGCAGGAAGGTCATTTCGCCGATGTCGCTCATTGCGATGCGAAAGCGCTGCGATGATTGCTGCGGGTCGAACCCGGTCGTCGGTTCGATGGCACTTTCGATGCTGGCCATCGCGGCGCTGAATTTCCGATAGGTCATCTCGCCGCAGGCGGTCGGCACCAGGCCCTGCGGTCCGCGCATGAACAGCGGGTCGTGCAGGGCATCGCGTAACTTCCCTAATGCATAACTGACGCTGGGCTGGGTAAGAAACAGGCGCTCGGCCGCGACGGTCACGCTGCGGGTTTCATAAATGGTGACGAAAACGCGGACAAGATTGAGATCGATGCGGGAGCGGGTGGCTGGCATGACGGGGCAATATAGATGATGTCTATATATCTTAGTCGTATTATCGATTTGATTGTACGAATGGCGCTTCCTATACTTCACGAATATCTACAAAGCAGACCGAGCGGTCGGATCTGTTGCCCTACCGAATTAATTGGCAGGAGACAAGTGTGGAACGCTCCTTTAGCGAAGAAGTAAAGCGTCTTGCCCTGGGCAAAGGGGAAACCTTCCATGGCGAAGGCATTCTCGCCGTCACCAAGGCGCTGCTGCAGTCAGGCGTCAGCTATATCGGCGGTTACCAGGGCGCCCCGGTATCCCACCTGATCGACGTGCTTGGCGACGCGAGAGAGATCCTCGACGACCTCGGCGTCTATTTCGAGAACAATGCGTCCGAAGCCGGCGCCGCTGCCATGCTCGGCGCGTCGATTCACTACCCGCTACGCGGGGCCGTCACCTGGAAATCCACCGTTGGCACCAATGTGGCTTCCGATGCATTGTCCAATCTGGCGTCAGCCGGCGTGATCGGCGGTTCCCTCGTTATCCTCGGCGAGGACTATGGCGAAGGCTCCAGCATCATCCAGGAGCGCACCCATGCATTCGCGATGAAATCGCAAATGTGGCTGCTCGATCCGCGCCCGAACCTGACTTCCATCGTCGATGCCGTCGAAAAGGGTTTCGAACTTTCCGAGGCCAGCAACACGCCGGTGATGCTGCAGCTGCGCATCCGCGCCTGCCATGTGCACGGAACCTTCGAGTGCAAGGACAACCGTGCGCCGGCGTTCTCGACCCGGCAACTGCTGGACGCTCCGGTGTTCGACTACAGCAAGGTCTGCCTGCCGCCGTCCACCTACCAGCATGAGAAGCAGAAAATCGAAGCGCGCTGGCCGGCGGCGCTGGACTTCATCCGCCGCAACCGCCTCAACGAAACCTTCGGCAACGACCGTGCCAATGGCGTCGGCATCGTTGTCCAGGGCGGACTTTACAACGGCCTGATCCGC
>NZ_DASZBA010000015.1:0-16549 GCF_035944575.1 Noviherbaspirillum sp. | reverse complement strand
ATGAAGAAGGATTGCGAAGAGGAAGTGATCAAGCAGCTCGTTGCCCTGTCGGAAGAGGCAGGACAGAATCTGCCAGCCGGCGATGCAGCGGCCATGGATGAGCTGTTTTACGCTCAGCAGAATGCACGCGTCGCGGCCAATGCGGAAAGCTATTACCGCGCCATGTTCCTTGGGCGAAACGAATCATGGAACCAGCGCGACTCGCACATGGCGGAAACCCTGGACGCGTTACGTGAACATATCGGGCGGCAGAAAGGCCGGCCCGCGAAAATCGTCGTCTGGGCACACAATTCCCATCTGGGCGATGCCCGGGCGACGGAAATGGGCGATCACGGCGAACTGAATCTCGGGCAGCTTGTCCGGGAGAGGTACGGTACCGAGCAGAGCTTTTTACTCGGATTCACAACCCACACCGGCACGGTTACCGCAGCGTCGGAGTGGGATGCGCCGGCGGAATTGAAGCGCGTGCGCCCATCAATGCCGAACAGCTTCGAGCGCCTGTTCCACGATCTTGGTATCGGCAATTTTGTTTTGCCGATCCGTAACAACAGGAATGTGATCAGGGCGCTTGAGGGACGCCGACTCGAGCGCGCCATCGGCGTGATTTATCTGCCGGAAAGCGAGCGCCTCAGCCATTACTTCGATGCCGATCTGGCGAAACAATTCGATGCGGTCATCCACATCGAAGAAACCACGGCGCTACATCCCCTCGACCACACGATGCACTGGCAGCATGATGAGATACCGGACACCTATCCATCCGGTATGTGACCGCAGGGCCAATCAGTTGAACTTCACTCCATGGACCACGTCAATCGTTCTCTCACCTCAAGGAGATGATCATGACCATGACACACCCGAACCGCAACCGTACCCAGGCGGCCGATCGCTTCGAAATGCAGCAGAAGCAGTCCGGTGACCAGCATATTCTGCCTGAAGACGAACCAGCGGAAGATCCGCACCGTCCGCATCGCGTCAATCGCGAGGACATGGACAAGCTGAGGCCGGTGAATCCGGATCCTGACGATCCTGTTTCTCCGTAAGATGCCCGTCGGTTGACACGGCTAGCAGTGGTTTTTCAAGGAGACGGCTATCGAGAAAAACACGTTGAAGAAAGATGTCGTGCTGTTCGACCTGGACGGCACGATCGCTCTTGTGGAGCATCGCTTCCACTTCCTGGAGGGCAGGAAGAAGGATTGGCACGCCTACTTTGCCGCCTGTGTCGATGACCCGCCGAATACACCGATCATCGAGGTGCTGCGGTCGCTGCATCATCGTGGCCACGAGATATGGATCGTCAGCGGACGATCGGACGAAGTGCGGGAGCAAACCATCGCCTGGCTGCGCCAGCATGACGTGCCCTATCACCAGCTCGTCATGCGCAGCGCGGGCGACAAGCGCCCGGACGATCTCCTCAAGCGCCAGTGGCTGGTCAATGGCACCTTGCCCAGGCAGCGGGTGATGATGGTGTTTGATGACCGGGACAAGGTTGTCGCGATGTGGCGCCTCGCCGGACTGGTTTGTGCACAGGTTGCGCCGGGAGATTTCTAGACGTCCCTGTCATTCCTTCGCGCCGTCTTTGCGTCGTAATGCCAAGAGTTGCGGTTACGTACTCCGGGCGCGGTTCGGCGGTATATGAACATACTGCTCCGGTTCATCTCCCTTGCGGTTGCGATCAGGCCAATCACAGCCTCCGCAATCACAGCAGCCAATGAAGTCGGCGTCGACAAAACAGGATTTACCCGCTCCGGCACCGCATGGCAGATCACATCCGAAGTCGCAATCTCCGCGCTGGCTTCTATGCGGACGCCGCTGTTGCGGCTGTTCATGCGGCGGATTGCAGGAAAACGCATAACGCCGATGAGCAACGCCGCACAGATAAAGGCGTCTGCGCAACACCGAAAGGCCATGCAGCGTTCCGAAGCGCCGCACGGCCCTGAGCCCAAGCACGGAGCATCCCCGGCGACCGGTATGCGCCCGGTACGCACAGCAAAAACCCTTAAGCGGCGATAAATACTTCTGATAGAAACGGATGGCGAAAAGAAGGAGGTAACGCATGCAAAGCGACGCGCTCAAACATCTCTGGAAGCGCGCTTTACAGTCGCCAGAAGCGCGCCTGCGCCGATGAACGTCAGGCCGGACAGACGATTGAAAACCTTCGCCCGCCCGCTGACGCGCAGCCACGGGCCGAGCCGCGACGCAAAGGTGGCATAGAACATCAGCCAGAACAATTCGAAGCAGACGAAGGTGGCGCCCAGTACTGCGAATTGCGGTAGCTGCGCAGCCGCCGGATTGATGAATTGCGGGAAGAACGCGGTGAAGAAAAGCAGCGCCTTGGGATTGCTTGCGCCGATAAGAAATCCTTTTACATACAGCCCGATTCGGCTTCCACCCTGGCCGCCCTGCGAGGGCAACTCGAAACTGGATGTAGTGGAACGAAGGGTCGTGATCCCTATGTAGACAAGGTAGGCAACGCCAAACCACTTGATCACATGGAACAGCGTCGACGACGCGGCAAGCAGCGCGCCTATCCCGATCGCCGAGCATGCCATGATGCCCACGACGGCAGTAACACTGCCGATGGCTGCGAAAAAGGTGCGGCGAGCCCCATGATTGACGCCGCTGGTGACACACATCAGAACGCTTGGGCCGGGCGTCACGGTAAGGACAAAAACTGCCGCTGCATAGAGCAGCCAGGTTTGAAGGGACACAAGGACTCCGGACAAGCAGAAAGGATTCGGACACTTCCGAGGCGGAAGTACAAAAGCACGGCAAATATGGTTCGCATGCTGCCACGCTGCATGGGTATTGGCAATACTACATGGCGCTCTTCCCTGCTGCCCTGCCAGGGTGAACAGGCCCGGCATTCCCTTCGAACTCTGGCGATGTTGTTTTCACAATTAGTTCATGCCACTATGCGCGTTCCCTGCTTACTTACCCATCGGGCGCCGCATGAAAATCTCCTTTACCGCATTTTTTCTCCTGTTCTCGTGGATAACTAGCGCACATGCGGCCGGCTTTCAGATGGTCAAGGTAGACAATTCCTCCGACGGTCCGATACAGGTCGCGGTCTGGTATCCCAGCACGGCGACGCCGAGCAGCAACACCATGGGGCCATATCGTCAAGATGTCGCCATAGGTGGAAAGGTTGAAGGGACTTCGTTGCCGCTTGTTGTGATTTCGCATGGCACGGGCGGATCGTCTCTCGGACATTACGACACTGCCCTGGCTTTGGCCGATGCCGGTTTCGTGGTCGCGGCCCTGACGCATCCCGGCGACAACCATGCCGATCAAAGCAAGGCAGTTTTCATCCTGAACCGACCGAAGCATATCAGCCGGGTGATCGACTATATGCTTTCGGAATGGTCCGGGAAAGAACGTATCGATTCCGCTCGCATTGGCATGTACGGTTTTTCCGCTGGCGGTTTCACCGCGCTGGTAACGATTGGCGGAAAGCCCGACCTTTCGCTGGTCGGCCCGCATTGCTCGACACATCGCGGCGATTTCGCGTGTGAATTGCTCGCACAGAACAAGACTAACCTGCCCCAGATCGAATTAACGCCATCCGCAGGCCTCAAGGACAATCGGGTGCGGGCTGCTGTCATTGCGGCACCGGCGCTGGGCTTCACGTTCGGAAAGGCCGGTTTACGTGAAGTAAGTGTGCCGATACAGCTCTGGAGAGCGGAAAACGATACCGTGCTCCCGCATCCGTGGTACGCCGAAGCGGTCCGGAATGACCTGCCCGTCGCACCGGAATACCATGTCGTTTCCGATGCCGGGCACTTCGATTTTCTTGCGCCCTGCAGCGAGCGCCTGGCTGCAATCGCGCCGAACATCTGCGCGAGCAGTCCAGGCTTCAACAGGTCAGCGTTTCATGCGCGGTTCAACAGTGCGGTAGTCGCGTTTTTCAAGGAAAAAATGCGCTAGCGGCCAAGTCGAAGACCTGTATCCGGGAGATCAGCGCGGCGCTGCCAGGCTCATTGTCCAGTACTGCTTGTAAGTCGAGGCACTGTTCTGCGCGCAGGCGACGCCTACTTCGGTAAAGTTTGGATTCATGATATTGGCGCAGTGTCCGGGACTGCCCATCCAGCCGTTCATGACGTCCTGAATCGTTCTCTGGCCGGCCGCAATATTCTCTCCCGTGGTACGCCAGCTGTAACCGGCGGCAGTCACCCGCTGACTCGCGGTGCGGCCATCCTTGCTGGTGTGCGAAAAATAATTGTTCACGGCCATGTCGGTTGAATGACCGGCCGCCGCGTTGAACAATTTGCTGTTCCACGTCAGCGCCCTGGCCGGCTGATACAAGGTCGACCCGCAATACCGGCTGCCGGCGCGCGCTTCATTGATGAGGCGCATGATCTCCTGCTGAAAATTCGGCAGGGAACAGGTGGTTGCGGCTGGGAGTGATGCGACAACAGGTGCAGGTGCTGGTGCTGGTGCTGGTGCTGGTGCTGGTGCTGGTGCTGGTGCTGGTGCCGGTGCCGGTGCCGGTGCTGGTGCTGGTGCCGGTGCCGGCGTTCTCCATGGCGAGGTGGCGGTCGGCCAGATCCACTGGAAGTATGGTGCCGTTTCCGCGCCCTGCTCAGCGGTCATGGCAGGTTCCATCGGCGCGGATGCGGCATCCGCTTCGGCAGGCATATTGATTTGGTTGCCTTCTGCGCGAGCCAGGGCCAGTTCTTCCTCGGTGCTGATCACCGAGGTTCCATTTCCGGCTGCAGGCGCAGCAGCATTATTTTCAATGCCTGCCCCATCACCGCCTCCCCCGCACGCGGTTAGCAGCAGTGTTGCGCAAATGGTGGAAATTACTGCTTCCGGAATACGACGCTTCATCAACTTCTTCAATTCATGTCCCCTTAAAACATATCGCTGGCGCTCCAACGGCCAGACGTACGCTAAGAGAGTTGCGTCAAGGAAATGGTTCAAAGAAGTTATTAACAAATGGAAATACAGATTGACCGAAGCGTGTCATTTCGGCTATGGCCGGTCCTGATCAGGAGTACATACGCAGGGATGGGTCTTTTCTGACTTAACTACCCTAGGACCCGATACCTCAGCCACCCGGCTTGTAGCTGACTATTTGCTTGTTTCGCCGGCACTCTAAACTTTGTAACAGATATTGCTTCTGGTTACGATCGGAATGATCGAATGCTGGCTGCCACTCACGTATGCTTCATGGAAATGATTGCATTTGAAAGCCATCGGTCATGAATCCTTTCACACGCGAAGAAGCCACTAGATTGATCGAGGAGTTTAGAGCGGCGCGCGCCCCTGAAACGATGGATAACACCCGTGCGGCGGCAATCCACTCCATCGTTTCCCGGCATGCAATCCAGAACAAGAGGGAAAAACAATTTTGGGCTTTGTGTGACCGCCATAGCTTTGGCGAGATATCAAGCGATGAATACTACCTGGGACTGATCGAGATTCTTACTGCAAGTGTCGATGACCGAACGATTCCGATTCGCACGCATTCAGCGCGGCTCGTTTGACAATATGCATTCGAGCGCCGCTCCTTCCTGCCGATCGTCATTTGAAATCCCTGCTCTTCGTCGTCAATTCCCCCAGCATCGTCGAGTGATCCACCACCCGCTTGGCGATGAGGTGCGTGACGTCGCCTTCGCGCTGCCAGATGCCGTAGACCGTCATCAGGTAGGCATTCAGGATTTCCTTGCGCTGCTTCTCCAGCAGCGCCGGCCAGATGATGACATTGGTGACGCCGGTCTCGTCCTCCAGCGTGACGAACATGGTGCCGCTCGCGGTGGGCGGACGCTGGCGCACGGTGACCAGTCCGGTGGTGCGGGCGAGTTTGCCGTTGGCGAAGGATTTCATTTCCTGCGCCGTCGACAGGTTCATTTTCCTGAATTTCTCGCGCAGCAGCGCCAACGGGTGACGGTTGAGCGTCAGTCCGATGCTCTGGTAATCGGCGACGATTTCCTTCCCTTCGCTTGCCTGCGGCAATGCGATGCCGTCATCCGGCAAGCGGGCGTTTTTGAGCAGTTTCGTCGTCGGCAGCATGCCGGCGACCTGCCATGCCGCCTGCCGGCGGTGCCCGGTCAGACCGAGCAGCGCATTGGCGTGTGCCAGAGCCTGGGTTTCCTGTACCGACAGCTCGGCGCGTTGCACCAGATCGTCCACGCTGGTGAAGAGAGCGATCGCGCGGACTTCCGTGATGCGCGAGGCCGCGTCAGCCGGGAGACCTTTTATTAGCCGCAAGCCAAGACGCACCGCAGGCTGCGAACCCTCCTGAGAGTATGGCTGGATGCGCTCCTCCAGCGTGCAATCCCAGTCGCTGATGTTGACATCCGGCGGTCGGACCTGGACGCCATGCCGCTTCGCATCCTGCACCAGTTGCGAGGGGGAATAAAATCCCAGCGGCTGCGCATTGAGCAGCGCGGCGAGAAATATCGCGGGCTCGTGGCATTTGATCCAGGCCGAGGCATACACCAGCAATGCGAAGCTTGCCGCATGCGATTCGGGAAAGCCATATTCACCAAAGCCTTCTATCTGCCGGAAGATCTGCTGCGCGAATTCCTCGTCATAGCCGCGCTCCTTCATGCCGTTGATGATGCGCTCATAGAACTTGTCGACCTCCCCCTTTCTTTTCCAGGCGGCCATGGCGCGCCGCAGGCTGTCCGCTTCGCCCGGCGTGAATCCGGCGGCGAGGATCGCGATCTGCATGACCTGCTCCTGGAAGATAGGGACGCCGAGCGTGCGCTCCAGCGCGGTGCGCACGGCGTCGCTGGGGTACGACACCGGCTCCAGTCCCTGCCGCCGCTTCAGGTAGGGGTGCACCATGCCGCCCTGTATCGGACCGGGACGCACGATCGCGACTTCTACCACCAGGTCATAGAATTTCTTCGGTTTCAGTCGCGGCAGCATCGACATCTGTGCCCGCGATTCGATCTGGAACACGCCGACGGTATCCGCCTTGCAGATCATCCGGTAGGTGGCCGGGTCTTCCGGCGGGATGTCCTGCAAGGAGAATGTTTCGCCCCTGCGCTCACCGATGAAGTCGAGCGCGCGGCTGAGCGCGGACAGCATGCCTAGCGCCAGCACATCGACCTTGAGCAGGCCGATCGCATCGAGGTCGTCCTTGTCCCACTGGATAACGCTGCGCTCCGCCATCGCCGCGTTCTCGATCGGCACCAGCCGCGCCAGGCTGTCTCGTGCGATGACGAAGCCGCCGCTGTGCTGCGACAGGTGGCGCGGGAAGCCGATCAGCGATTGGGTGAGCATGATCAGCTTCTGCACGATGGGGGATTCGATGTCCAGCCCATGCTCCTGCAGGCGCTCCGGGCTGATCTTCCTGCCATCCCACCAATGATGCGATGCCGACAGGCGGTTCACCTGTTCATAATCGAGGCCGAGCGCCTTGCCGACATCCTTGAGCGCCGAACGCGGCCGGTAGGTGATCAGGGCCGCCGTCAGCGCGGCGCGGTGGCGGCCGTATTTCTGGTAGATGTACTGCATGACCTCTTCCCGCCGTTCATGCTCGAAGTCGACATCGATATCCGGCGGTTCGTTGCGCTCTTTCGAGATGAAGCGGCCGAACAGCAGGTTGCCGCGCATCGGATCGACCTCGGTGATATGCAGGCAATAACACACCGCCGAATTGGCCGCGGACCCCCTGCCCTGGCACAGGATGCCCCTGCTTCGCGCAAACCGCACGATGTCATACACCGTCAGGAAATACGGCTCGTAGGACATATAGGCGATCAGGGTCAGCTCTTCCTCGATCTGATTCTGGATGGACGCCGGCAACCCTTTCGGAAAGCGTTCGGTTGCACCTTCGTAGGTGAGCCGCCGCAGGTAAGTCGACAGGATCTCCCCCGGCGGCACGATCTCCTCCGGGTATTCATAACGCAGCTCGTCCAGCGAGAAAGTGCAGCGTGCCGCGACATCGAGCGTGTTTTCCAGCAATGCGCGCGGATAGAGACGCGCCAGGCGCTGGCGTTGCCGCAGGTGCCGTTCCGCGTTCGGCTGCAGTGCCATCCCGCACTCGGCCAGCGGCTTGCCGAGCCGGGTGGCGGTGAGCATGTCCTGCAAGGGCTTGCGCGAGCGCACATGCATATGGACGTCGCCGGCGGCCACCATCGGCAGGCCATGCTGCGCCGCCATCCGGTGCATCCGCTCCAGCCACAGGCTGTCATCGCCGCCGTGCAGCACTTCCACCGCGATCCAGGCCCGTCCTTCAAATACCGATGCAAGCCACGCCGCCTGCTCCGCCAATGCATCGTCGCCCGCCTTCCTGTCGGGGACGAAAAGCGCAAGGCAATCCGGAAGACGATGCAGATGCGCGATCCCGGCTGCCGGCGCATCGATATCGGTTCGATGCAACTCGTAGTTGCCCTTGGGGGCGCGGCGGCGACCGAGCGTGATCCATTCCGAGAGATTGCCGTAGCCGTTGCGGTTGGCAACCAGCAGCACCAGCTTCATGCCGCACGACAGCGTCACTTCGCTGCCGATGATCAGATGGAATTCGTATTTTTTCGCTTCCACATGCGCCCGCACCACGCCGGCCAGCGAGCATTCATCGGTGATCGCCAGCGCCGTGTAATCGAGCCGGACCGCACGGTCCACCAGTTCTTCCGGATGGGATGCGCCGCGCAGAAAGGTGAAGTTGGACAGGCAATGCAGTTCGGCATACGCCGGCAACGGTGTCGACATGGTCAGCCGAAGAAACCGTGCAGGAACCAGGCATCATCCGCCGAACCGAAGATCAGCCGTTCCCGGTAGATCCACAGCAGCAGATGAAACTCGTTGCAGGCGATGAAGTAATCGCGCGTGACCGGCGCATCGTCCCACCAGCCGGCCTCGATGCGTTCCGGACCATCCAGCAGCACCAGCACGCTCTGGTAAAACGGCATGCCTTCCCTTACCGGCAGGGCGATCGGCTCCGGCAGCAGCCAGCTCGGGCGCGGTGGAAACGCGTCTTCCAGGCCGGCATGCCCTTTAGGCATGGCCGGCATGCGGTGCGCCGGGATGGTGATCGAACTGCGCTCGGGCCTGTGATCGCCGGCAATCAGCAACCGGCTGACCGCGTCCTCGCCGAGCCGGCTCGTCAGACGCTCGACCAGCCGCCCGATCGACTCCGCCTGGCCGGCATGTGAAGGAAAGAGTTCCGTATTGGGCGCGGCAAGCTGGACGATGTCGTCCGCCTGCAGCGAGAGCTCGATGACCGACGCGGTGAGCGTGATTCTTGCGAGATGCTCCTGCAGCAGCAGCGTCAGGTGCGCCAGATCACGGCTGGGACTACCGAGGACAATCGCCACCGGGGTCACCGCCGACGCCTGGCTGCCGTGGCGCACGCTTTCATGATGCAGCTGCAGGCAGAAGCGCGACACCGCAGCATGCCGCGCCACCAGCCAGCCGCTCATCTGCATCAGCAGGCGGCGCGCGGCGAACAGCAGCGCATCCGTCGTCTCGACGCGGGACGGCAGCTCCAGTCTGGCGGCAAACGTGGCGGGCGGCTCGAACCATGGATGGACTTCGGGTTCGAGGCCGAACGCCCTGTCGAGTTCGGCCAGCACCTCCTTGCCGAAGCGGCGGACGATGCCCGGGCGCGGCAGGGCCTGCAATTGGCCGATGGTCCGGCAGCCGATCAGATCCATCGTGGCGAGATGCGGTTGCACCGACGCCATCAAGGCGACCGGCAGGCTTCCGAGCTGCGATGAGAGCGATGCGCCGTCCGCGTGCGATGCATCGGCATGCCGGGCAAACAGCCAGGCGGCGGTGGCGGTGGGTGCGCTCGCCAGCTTCAGGGTGAAGCCGAGTTCCCGGATGCCGTCGCGCAGTTGCAGCGCCAGCGCTTCGCCGCCGCCGAACAGGCGAAGGCTGGCCGAGACATCGAGCAGCAGGCCGTTGGACAGCAGGCTGACCTGCGGCGTGAAATGGAGCGCCCAGAATGCGGCCTCTTTCACGGCTTCCGCCTCGGCCGCCGGATCGCGCGGGATCAGCACGACATCGGCTGCACGCTCATGCGCGCTACTGTCCATCATGCCGGGAAGGATGCCGACTTCCTGCGCGCGCGCATTGAGCCAGCCGATGCGCCGCGCTTCCGTCACTGCCAGCGGGATGCTGCGATTGAGGCTGTCGCGCAATGCCTGCGGCCAGCGCCGGCTTGCGAGATCAAGCGGCAGTTCGGGCAGGTACAGGGCGATCCACAGCATGGGCAACGTTGATGGGAGAAATGGAATCGGAAGCAGGCGCATCGCGGGAAGCATCGCCCCTGCCGGTTATTTTTCTGATGTGACGGGCGATCGCCCTGGGCAATCGGGCGTCGAGCATGACAGGCGCGCTCGCGGCCGGACCGCGGCGCTTGATGACGTCCACCGCGATCTGCCCGCCGGGCCCGGCCTGGCACAGCAGCCGCAGGGGCGCAGGCGAAGACTCGCCTTGCGCGGCGGCCGGCCGGAAAACAAAGCTGAGCCCCTCCGTATTGCCGGCAGCCAGTTGCAGGCGGCGCAGATGGTCATGCCTGGCTTGCGGAAGCCAGCACAGCAAGGCGCCGAAATGCGCACTTTTCAGAATTTGTTCTGTTGCCCACAGCCGGTCGGCCGGCTTTTCCGACCGCACCAGCAAAATTGATTTCAGGTCGATCCCGAGTTGCGCCATTGCCGGGGCGAATACCTGCTGGGGGGGCGCCAGAAGAATGATGGCCTTGCCGGCGGCGGACAGGGCCGCCAGCACCGGCGCCAGCAGGCGGAATTCACCGCCACCATGTTGTGCCCAGAGCAATTCGGTCAGAACCGAAGGCGGCCAGCCTCCGCCCGGCAGCTCCTGGTCCAGGCGCGCATGTCCGGTCGAGATACCAGGCACATGGCTGCTGCCGAGTGCGTCCGCATGCCAGACCGTATCCGGCAGTCCGGATGACATGGCCATTGCGGATGTTTGAGCGGAAGAAGGCGGCTCGCTGTCGAACAAAAGAGAACGGGAATGCACGGTTTTCTCACGTGAATGAGTGATCATTTGGATACTGTACAAATATACAGTACAAATAGCTATGATGCACTGCAGAAACTATGCAATTCGTCTTAAAAATATTGAGATTTATCTAAGGTGTGGCGCCTCA
Source organism: Noviherbaspirillum sp. (assembly GCF_035944575.1). Taxonomy (GTDB): domain Bacteria; phylum Pseudomonadota; class Gammaproteobacteria; order Burkholderiales; family Burkholderiaceae_D; genus Noviherbaspirillum. Next base: position 5,478 of record NZ_DASZBA010000015.1, on the reverse strand, counting down.
TTCCCATGCCGTACCCGGAAGTCAATCGCAGCGCATTACCTGTGCTTACATATGCATGGGTTTTGTTGCCCATTGGCGGAACTGGCGAGGCTTCTCCCCGCCTAATGCCACACGGTCATTATTCAGGCATGCAATGAAAGAAAAGTCAGAAGGAAAACAGGATCGTCCTGCGGCCACGCTTGACGATCTGGTGGCGCTGGTTGAAAAAGCCGCGCATACGATCACGCAGTTGCAATCGGAAGTTGCGGAATGCAACAAGCGCATCGAAGAACTTGAGCAATCGGAAGCGGCCTTGATGAAGGATGTTGAAAAATGGCGGGAGGTCATGCAATTGGTGCGTCAGCACAGGAGCATCACCATCAGCCTTAATCGCGCAGATGCCGATGTCGCACCACCGGCTCCATCCGCGCAGCCCTCTGCGAACCCGCCTGCAAATACTGCATGAAGAATGCGGTTTGCTGAAGCCGCGACGATGTGCTGCAAATATCTTTGGTTTGGAGCGGCAACAGATCCATCGAGTTTTTCCAGAAGGAAGGAAAATGTTTGTCATGTACATGACATAGCAGAAACTCGTTCGGAATATTCCTACAGCGATGGATTTTAGTCTTAACGTTAAATCATCCTTACGCTGATTTCCTTCCCTATCGCAAGTAGACATAATGCACACACTTGCTTCCACCCAGAAACGGCGTGGCGCATCAACTGAACATAACCATACTCATCGAGAAAAATATGCTGATCGCTCAACTGCCCCAGACAAATTCCAATGCTGCTGCAACCAACGCACCATCCCAGTTCGGCAATGCTACAAACAAATATGGAAAACTTTGGTCGAGCCTGAAAGAAGTATGCGAACTGCTGCATATCCCATCGACGGGCCTGGGAAGCGAGGACAGCGTTTCGTTCCAGCACGTTCAGTTCAAGGCGGGTCAGCGCGTGCACACCATCGGCCAGCCGTTCGATATGCTGTACATCGTCAACTCCGGTTTCCTGAAGTCCGTGCTGATCGATGAGTTCGGCAACGAACAAGTGCTGAGCTTCCCGATGAAGGGCGACATGTTCGGCATCGATGGAATCCACTCAAAACAGTACGCATCGGAAACCGTCGCGCTCACAAGCTGCGATGTGATTCTCGTTCCGTTCAAGGCACTGACTGCCCTCGGCAGAAAATACCCTGACCTGGAAACATCGGTGTTCGGCGTCATGAGCCGTGAACTGGTCCGCGAACAGGCGATGGTCAGCATGCTCGGTTCGCTGAGCGCGGAAGCACGCGTGGCACGCTTCCTTATGATGCTGTCGGACCGCTTCACAAAAATGGGTTACTCCGGCAAGCAGTTCAACCTGCGCATGACACGCCAGGAAATCGGCAGCTATCTGGGCCTGACGCTCGAAACGGTAAGCCGCTCATTTTCGGCATTCAATGCCATCGGCCTGATTTCGGTTGATCAGCGCGCCATCGAAATCAAGGATCCTGAAACACTGCGCACCCTGCGCCGCCTGCCGCCGTCCAAGGCACGTGCAAAGCAGACCATTGCGAAGGCGTCGGACGACGCATGCGATCTGGCTGCGGCCTGATAGCAGTACCGCACTGAAAGCAATGGCCCGATGCATGTCGGGCCATTGCTTTTTATCGACATGATTTCGTTGGTGACCATGGCTGCGTTGCACATCACATTTCGTCTTCCCAAAATTTTCGTACTGACCGGAAAGAGGATTGCGAAGCATCAAAATCCATTGAATACGGCCAACTAAGATTGATGCGGCACATACATAAACGTCCACATCATTTACTTCAGCAAGGCGTGTCCATACATGATTAATTTTATCGTCGTCGGCAATACAAAAGCGGTGGTGGTCAGCGTACTCCAGTCGATCCGCACCTTCACTGATGCCAAGGCCGTGGTCATCGGATCGGAAGCGACCGCCGGATTGCGCTGGTCCAGTCTCTGCGAAGGTCACAGCACACTCAATTTCGATGGCAGCGACGACGATTTATTTGTCAGCATGGTGCACAGCCTGATCAAAAGAACGCCGCACATGGTGCTCGTGCCCTCCGATCCCGACGCCATGCGCCTGACCAACCGCATGCGCAGCCGGCTGCCGCTGAAGATCGTGCCCGTTCCCGATTCAGCCACCATCAATACCTTGCAGGACGCGCGGCTGTTTCATCAATTCTGCAAACAGCAGCTTCTGCCGGTCCCAGCGACATGCGTCTTCAAAGCCGCGGCGGAACTCGACTTTTCCGCCATCGCATCACGGCTCGGCGTGCCGTTCGTCATCCGGACGGCCACGCCAGGCGACACGCCCGTGACACGGATCATTCACGATAGGGATGATCTGGAAAAGACGGTGCTCCATTCCGCCTTCCAGCATGGCGCGCTCGTTTGCCAGGCACATATCGACGGCAGCGACATTTCCATGAATCTGATTGCGGACCGTGGACAGATCTCCGCTTTTTCGCTCCAGCAAGCGGATGAGAAAAACGCATCGCGCATACGTTTTGTAGCGAATGCCGCACTGGAAGAGATGGCCATGAAACTCTGCCGGGCCAGCGCGTACAACGGCCCCCTCCATCTGCGTGCCCGCATTGACCGGCACACGGGCAGTGTATTCCTGATGGACGCCGTGCCGCATTTCCCCGAATCGGTAACGGCAACCGTGCTGGGCGGCCTCAACCTCGTTGCCGAAAGCATCGAGCCAACACCGCGCGTGAATGGCGTGCGTCGCCTGACCGAAGGCGTTGCACATGCATCCCATCCGCTCGCCTGTCCTTCCCTGTGGCCATCGCTGCTGTCGGATTCCAGCGAGCGCGGCCGCCTGCTCAGGGTGATGATGTTGGATTTCTACACGGTCGGGCAATTCGTGGGCGGCATTCCGCGATCGATCCTTGGCAGCATGACGAGACAGATCGCCGGCTGGAGAGCGGCAAGGGTGTCTTCCGCGCCACGCTTGCAGCAGAACAGGGGCGATGCCACCGCTCCCGCGGTAAATGCGAATTTTGTCGGGGATTTCTAAAGGACTCGAGGCGACTTGCTTGTTCCTGTCGACCGTATCACCTGCAAAACTGAGAATGGACATCGGCGCATTGCTAGATTGCATCTCGCTGAATTCATATTAATGCGTCACATCTCATACCGCACCATGTGTACGGCCAAACTTTATCGTAGCCTTCCGAATTGCCGATGGAGAATGATCCCGCCGGGAATCGCAGCATGAGTCCTTTTCAACAGGAGGCATTCACACCGTCGTTCTTTCTTGCCTAAACGGGAATTTTGTCGATGTCCTTCTGCTCGATCCCGGACTGCCGGAAAGCAGCAGCCCTGTTACGATGAAAACTGCGCCTGGCCAACCCCGAATGCTCCGGCCTCGATCATGCCGAGTAGTCTAACGAATGAACAAACCGCGCTTCGCGGTGTGCGGTCAGGCGCGCGGGATTACTTGGCGAAAAGTCGATTGGACGCTACGCACTCCTCCCCCAACACTACCGGCTCGCTCCGCCAGATCTCGCCCGCATACTCCGAAATCACCCGGTCGGATGAGAACATCCCCATCCCGGCCACGTTGAGTATGGCTTTCCGGTGCCATTGTTCCGGCTGCCGGAAAAGATCATCCACCACTTCCTGCGTCGCGACATAATTCGCATAATCGGCAAGCAGCAGGTAGTGGTCGCCGTAGTTGACCAGCGTATCGAAGACGCGGTGGAAGCGATCCGGCTGGCCCGGCGAGAAATGGCCGTCGCGGATCTGGTCCAGCACCTGTTTCAGCTCCGGATCGGCTTCATAAAACTGGCGCGGCTGATAGCCATGCACACGGATGTTCTGCACCTGCGGCGTGGTATTGCCGAAAATGAAGATGTTGTCCTCTCCCACCTGCTCCAGGATTTCGATGTTGGCGCCATCGAGCGTCCCGATGGTCAATGCGCCATTGAGCGCAAACTTCATGTTGCCGGTGCCCGAGGCTTCGGTGCCTGCCAGTGAGATCTGCTCGGACAGGTCGGCGGCCGGAATGATGAGTTCCGCCAGGGTCACGCTGTAATTCGGAATGAATACCAGCTTGAGCCGGTCGCCGACGCGTGGATCGTTGTTGATGACGACGGCGACATCGTTAATGAGCTTGATGATCGTCTTCGCCATGTGATATGCCGACGCTGCCTTGCCGGCGAAGATCACGGTGCGCGGGATCCAGTCAGCATCCGGGTTGGCAATGATGCGGTTGTAACGGGTGATCACATGCAAGAGGTTGAGCAACTGGCGCTTGTACTCATGGATGCGCTTGACCTGCACGTCGAACAACGAGTCCGGATTGAGCGCGATGCCGAGATTGTCCTGCACCCATTTTGCGAGACGCAGCTTGTTGCTGCGCTTTGCATCACGGCAGGCTTGCACGAATTCATGATCCTCCGCCAGAGGGCGCAGCTCGGCCAGCCGATCGAGGTCGCGACGCCATGCGGAACCGATGCGCTGGTCGATGAGCGCGGACAGAGACGGATTGGCCTGTGCCAGCCATCGGCGCGGCGTGATGCCGTTGGTCTTGTTGGTGAAGCGTTCCGGGAACACCCTCGCGAAGTCGGCGAAGATCGATTGCTTCATCAGCTCGGAATGCAGCTTCGATACCCCGTTCACCTTGTGGCTTGCGACCACGGCGAGATAAGCCATGCGCACCCGGCGCTCGCCCTGTTCGTCGACCAGCGACAGGCGCCGCATCAAGTCGATATCGGAACCGAATTGGGCCGTGACGCTGTGCAGGAATTCGGCGTTGATGTCGAAGATGATCTGCAGATGGCGCGGCAATACCCGGCCGAGCATGTTCACCGGCCAGGTTTCCAGCGCTTCATGCATCAGCGTGTGATTGGTATAGGAAAAAATCTTTTGCGCCATTGCCCAGGCGTTCTTCCAGGGAATGCCATGCTCATCCATCAGCAGGCGCAACAGTTCGGGTACCGCGAGCACCGGATGGGTGTCGTTCAGGTGGACGGCAATGCTGTCGGCAAAATGCGCGAAGCCGTCATGGGTTGCCAGATGACGATGGATCATGTCCTGCATGCTGGCGGACACGAAGAAGTATTCCTGGCGCAGGCGTAATTCGCGCCCGGACTGTGTGGAATCGTCCGGATACAGTACACGGGAGACGTTTTCCGAATGATTTTTGTGCTCGACGGCGCCGAAATAATTCCCCTGGTTGAAGGCCGACAGGTCGATTTCGCTGGTTGCCTTGGCCGACCACAGGCGCAGGGTGTTGGTGGTGTCCGTTGCATAGCCGGGGATGATGGTGTCATAGGCCATCGCGAGGACATCCTCGGTCCCGACCCAGCGAACCTGGTCGCCATGCTGCTCGGTATGGCCGCCGAAGCGGACCCGGTACAGCACTTCCGGCCGTGGAAATTCCCACGGATTGCCGCCGGTAAGCCAGTAGTCCGGCGTCTCCACCTGGTGGCCATCGACGATCTGCTGCCTGAACATGCCATAGTCGTAACGAATA
>NZ_DASZBA010000014.1:0-24983 GCF_035944575.1 Noviherbaspirillum sp. | reverse complement strand
CCAGCGCAGCATGGACTTTTCGATGAGGATGCCGAAGGCGCCCACCAGAAGCGGAGCGGCGAAGAGCATGATCCAGTAGTTCACGCCGAAGTAGTTCAGTCCCATCCAGGCCAGGAAGGCGCCCATCATGTAGAGGGCGCCATGGGCGAAGTTGATGACGTTGAGCAGGCCGAAGATGACGGCCAGGCCGAGCGAGAGCATGGCGTAGAACGAGCCGTTGACCAGCCCGAGCAGCAGCTGGCTCAGCATCGCTTGCAAGGGTATGCCGAAGATTTCCATAGCAACTTAACCAGGTGATGCCGCAAACAGCGCGGCATGATGTAGCAAGATCGAATCGAAGCCCCGTGCAATCCGGAGGGACCGCACGAGGCATTCCGATTCAGCTTATTTCCAGAGTGCGCACTTCGACTCGGCCTTGGTTGCGTAAGCCTGATCGCCGGGGATGGTCTGGACCACCTTGTAGTAATCCCATGGGTACTTGGACTCGGACTTCTTCTTCACTTCCATCAGGTACATGTCGTGCACCATGCGGCCGTCCGGGCGGATCACGCCGCCCTTGGCGAAGACGTCGTTGATCTTCGTGCTCTTCAGCGTCGACATGATCTTGTCGGCGTCGTCGGTGCCGGTGGCTTTCACGGCGCTCAGGTACTGCACGGTGACCGAGTAATCCGCGGCATGCAACATGGTTGGCATGCGCTTGATTTTTTCAAAGAAACGCTTCGACCACTTGCGGGTGTCGTCATTCAGGTCCCAGTACCAGCCGTCGGTCAGGTACATGCCTTGCGTCAGGTCGAGGCCGAGTGAGTGGATGTCGGTCAGGAACATCAGCAGGCCAGCCAGTTTCATTGACTTGGAGATGCCGAACTCGTTAGCCGCCTTGATCGAATTGATGGTGTCGCCACCGGCGTTGGCCAGGCCAAGGATCTGCGCCTTCGACGACTGTGCCTGCAGCAGGAAGGAGGAGAAGTCCGATGCCGACAGCGGGTGCTTGACGCTGCCCACCACCTTGCCGCCGCTGGACTTGACCACGTCCGCGGTATCTTTTTCAAGCGACGCGCCGAACGCATAGTCGGCAGTCAGGAAGTACCAGTCCTTGCCGCCCTGTTTGACGATCGCGCCGCCAGTGCCGCGTGCCAGTGCGACAGTGTCGTAGGCGTAGTGCACGGTGTAGGGTGTGCACTCTTCATTCGTCAGACGGGATGTCGCAGCGCCGACGGAGAAAAACACTTTCTTCTTTTCGGCTGCGACTTTTGCCATTGCCAGATTGGCGCCGGAGTTCGTGCCGCCGATGAGCATGTCGAGGCCTTCGCGGTCGAACCATTCGCGCGCCTTGCTGGCGGCGATATCGGCCTTGTTCTGGTGATCGGCGACGACGAATTCAACTTTTTTGCCGTTGATGGCGCCACCGAGGTCGGCGATCGCCATCTTGACCGCTTCAGCACCTGCAGGACCGTCGACGTCAGCATAGACGCCCGACATATCGGTGATCAGGCCGATCTTGATCACGTCTCCGGAAATTTGTGCGGATGCAGGGGCTGCGATGCCTGCGGCGAATGCTGCACCCAATGCGGCTGCCATAATCTTGGACTGAAATTTCATGTCTTCTCCTGATTGTTGAGTGGATTTACTTCAGTGTGCTGCTTGTGTTCCGTGTCGCGTGTCTCGCCAGATATTGCTTTTTCAAACGCCCAGTAGCTCGTTCAGCACGGGCATTTTGGATTCCAGCTCGGACGATGCGAATGATTCGACGATCTGACCGTGCTCCATCACATAAAACCGGTCCGCCAGCGGCGCGGCAAACCGGAAATTCTGTTCCACCATCACGATGGTGTAACCCTTCGCCTTCAGGTTCGTGATCATGCGCGCCAGCGCCTGCACGATCACCGGCGCCAGTCCTTCCGAGATTTCGTCGAGCAACAGCAGGCGCGCCCCGGTGCGCAGGATGCGCGCCACCGCCAGCATCTGCTGCTCGCCGCCGGACAGCCGCGTGCCCTGGCTGGAGCGGCGCTCCTTCAGGTTCGGGAACATCTCGTAGATCTCGTCGATCGACATGCCTTTTTCATTCTTTGATACCGTCGGCGGCAGCAGCAGGTTTTCTTCCGCCGACAGCGACGAAAAGATGCCGCGCTCTTCCGGGCAGTAGCCGACGCCAAGGTGGGCGATATGGTGCGTGGCCATGCCGATGGATTCGGAACCGCCGATCTTGATCGATCCCTTGCGGGTGCCGGTCAGGCCCATGATGGCGCGCAGCGTCGTGGTGCGACCGGCGCCGTTGCGGCCCAGCAGCGTCACCACCTCGCCCTGTTTCACCGACAGATTGACGTCATGCAGGATGTGCGATTCGCCATACCAGGCTTTCAGATTCTTGATTTCAAGTGCAGCGGCCGCCATCAATGTGCTCCTTCCAGCGCGCCGGTGGTGGTGCCCATGTAGGCTTCCATCACCTGCGGATTGTTCGATACTTCCTGATAGGTACCTTCGGCGAGCAGCGCACCGCGCTGCAGCACCGAGATCTTGTCGCAGATGCCCGAGACCACGCTCATGTTGTGCTCCACCATCAAAATGGTGCGGCCGGCGGATACTTTCTTGATCAGCTCGGTGACGCGATGCACGTCTTCATGGCCCATGCCTTGCGTCGGCTCGTCGAGCAGCATCAGTTCCGGTTCCATTGCCAGCGTAGTGGCGATTTCCAGCGCACGCTTGCGGCCATACGGAAGATCCACGGTGACCGTATCCGCGAAGCTTTCCAGGTCCACTTCGCGCAGCAATTGCATTGCCCGGTCATTCAGGCGAGACAAGGTCCTTTCGCTTTTCCAGAAATGGAAGCTGGTGCCGAGTGCGCGCTGCAGGCCGATGCGCACGTTCTCCAGCACGGTCAGGTGCGGGAAGACGGCGGATATCTGAAACGAGCGGATGACGCCGCGGTGAGCAATCTGCTCCGGCTTGAGTGCGGTAATGTCATTGCCGTTGTAAATGATCCTGCCTTCGGTCGGGATCAGGAATTTCGTAAGCAGGTTAAAGAACGTCGTTTTGCCCGCGCCATTCGGCCCGATCAAGGCATGGATCGACCCGCGCTTGACCTTGAAATTGACGTCGTTCACCGCGATGAAACCCTTGAAGCCCTTCGTCAGGTTCCGCGTTTCCAGTATGACTTCGCTTGCCATCGTATTTCTCCACTATTGCTGCCGGGTTGCCATTGTTGATCCGGCTTATTGAGCAACCCGATCTGAAACTTCCGTGCAGCTCCGCTCAGGCGGACGGTATGGCCGCCCGCCTGTTCGTTGCTTACTCCGGAATCGTTGCGGTGTTATTGCTGAACGTGATTTGATTGCCTGCTGCCGGCGTCGCCTGGATCGGCGGAACGTTGGCCGCAGTAATCGCAGGCGCAGCACCGGCGGCACCACCCCGCGGCACAGTACGAACCACCTGGCTTGGCGGGAGCGCCGCGCCATTCTTCAGATGGGCGTACATCATGTTCATCGCCTGGATGTGATAACGGTGGATGGGGATCAACCGACTGTCATAACCAGGGAAGCCGAGGAACGCATCGAAGTGATTCGCATTGGTGATCTCGATATAGGACAACTTGCTTGCAGCACCTTCGACCGCCTTGTTGGCTGCGAAGTAGGCACGCGAATTGTGATTCACCGGGATCAGCGCGTCATTGCGGCCATGCACGATGATGGCCGGTTTGGCGCGCAGGTTGGCGTTATGCAGCACTTCCGCCATGCCGGCACGTACCCGTTGCGAATTGGCCAGCGCGGCACCTGTCAATGGCGCGCCGGTCGTGATATCGGTACCGGTCGCCAGATTGCGCAGGCAGACTGCGCCATCGATGTTGTAGTCGGCAAGGGATGTGGACGGCGAGACCGAGAATGCATCCCCGATCGGACCGCCGACGGCGTTGTTGTTCACCACGCCCAGGCCGCCGCTCGGCGTACCGTTGGCGTTTGCGAAGAATTGCGCTTCCTGTGCCGGCGTCAATGTCGTCAATGCACCTGTCGTCGCGACGACTGGCGCAAAGCTGTAGCCGCAGATGTTGTCCCTGACGCTGAACTTGCCGTACATGTTGGCGTAGAAAGGCGCGAGGATGGCGTATGTGCCGTAGTGCGACGCATGCAGCAGGTCGCTGTCCGACTCGAAGCCGGCTTCACGCAGTTTCTGCAACGATTCTTCCGCCTGTGCCGCCACGGTGGTTGCCGTCAGCAGATTCTTCGCACGCAACGATGCGCATCGATTGGTCGCCAGCGTGGTATTCACGGCAACCAGAAGCGGCGATGCGGCCAGCGATGGAGAAAGCACTGCGCATGGCTGGTACAGGTTGGCGATGGTGATGGTGTCGTACAGCCCGAGGCCAGCACGGCTGACGGGGGTGTTGCCACGCCGGACGCTGACATTGGATGCGAGCGCTATCGGCGTTACCGGCTCCGATACGGCTACGCCATCGATCAAGCCCTTGGTGTCCTGCTCGGCCGCAAGGATGGCAGCACCGCCGCCGTTGGATGCGCTCGATGCGATGACCAGGGTATTGGCCGGCTTGATGGTATTGAGGCGTGTCGTGCCGTCCTTTGCGAGGTCGCCGAATTTGTCATTCAGCGCATAAAACGCGAATTCAACGGCTTGCAGAGTGTACTTGCCCCAATCCTTCTCGGAGTTCTGCTGGGAATGCGCCTGCTTGATCGCATAACGATTCGGCGTCGCCGCATTGAAGGCGGCCAGTTCGGCTGAGGTCAGATTGGCGGTGAAGTTCGAATTCCTGCCCGCCGTTGCCGCATCGGCACGCGCGCCGTTCATCAGATTGACGGTATTGCTCTGCAGGTTATGGAAGCCGATGCCGCTACCCTTGTCGCTGTAGGCAACCGCGCATTTCTGCTTCAGCCCCCAATCGCCCGCCGTGCCGATCGCGCCGTACATGCCACGGGATCCGGACGATGTCGCGGTAACGATACATGGATTCGCCTTATCGAATCCTGCGGGGATTTGCACCATCAAGGTGACGTTGACCTGCCCTGTGCCGTCATCGGCATAAGCGATGTATTCATCGCCGGCGATCCTGCCTTCGCCCAGCGTGGGGTTCCCCGCGTTGTCGACATTCGGACCATAGAGCGTGCCGTAGCCGCCGTTGACGCTCGGGTCGATCAGCGCGCGGTAATTGCTGTAGATGGTGTTGCGACGCAATTCCGCGGCCGTGGGCCGGGTTGCATCCGCATAAGTCGGCACAGCGCCTTGTAGGCCTGTCCTGCCCAAGCCTGCCGTCAGCAGATCGTCGCTGACGCCATCGTACGCGGTCTTCTGGACCGTTCCGAGAAAGCTTGGTTTGGTATTGATATCTTCCGGCGCATCCGAACTTCCGCCACAACCGGCAAGTATGCCGGCGGCGACGATCGACGTTAAGCCGAGTTTGTTGTGTAAAGCCATGTGTCTCGCTCCTTAGGGTTATCCGGCCACCATTGGCCAGGAAAACATTGGTCTTCTGTGGAACTGCTACTTACACGTCTACGATGTTTGCTTCCTGATTCGATTACTGGTTTTTCCGCCAACTGCTACAGCGTCATTCCTCCACATACTTCGATCACGGCGCCGTTGATGTAGCTGGCTTCATCCGATGCCAGGAAGGCGAACGTATTGGCGATCTCTTCGGGTTTGCCGAGTCGGCCGAGCGGCACGCGCTCCTCCAGCGCACGGATCACCTTTTCCGGCATCGCTTTGAGAATGGAGGTTTCGATGAACCCGGGGCATACCGCATTGACGCGGATGCCATGCTTGCCGAGTTCACGGGCCCAGGTCTTGGCCATGCCGATCACACCGAATTTGCTGGCTGCATAATTGGTCTGGCCGAAGTTGCCGTAGATACCGACGATCGACGACGCGTTGAGGACTACGCCGGTCTTGCGCTCCATCATGGCCTCGACAACCGCCTTGGTGCAGTTGTAGGTTCCCTTGAGGTTGACATCGATGACTCGATCGAACTGCTCGTCGGTCATCTTCTTGAGTTGGGCGTCGGCGACGATGCCGGCATTGTTGACCAGAACATCGATCTGACCATAGGAGCTGAGCGCGCCATTGATCATGGCTTCGATGCTTTCCGCCTTGGTGACATCTACGGTAAAGCCGATCGCCACTCCGCCTTGCAGCCGGATCTCGGCGACGGTATCCGCCACTGCATCGTCAAGATCGCAGACGACGACCTTGGCGCCTTCCTTGGCGAACTTCAGCGCAGTCGCCTTGCCGATTCCTCGACTTGCGCCGGTAATGAGCGCCACCTTATTTGCAAGCCGCACTCTGCCTCCTAAATGTAGTTTTAGGCTAGGGCCGACCGTGCTTTGCTGGTGGGTAAGCATGATGGACCGTTGCCGATAACCACTATTGGCAATTGCCGTGCCACCATTGCTAAGTTGTTGAAATTAAAGGAGTATTTCAGGAGAAGACTGAAATAAGGCTGAAAGACATAGAGATATAAGCCGCCAATATGTCTGATATTCAGACATGATCTACGGGACTTTGATCTATGTCATTGAAAAATAAGGAATAAATGAAGTGTCTAATTAACAGACACGTGTCCATTAATTAGACAGCAGGTTGAATTCGGTGATTTTTTGATAAAGCGTTGCACGTGATATGCCGAGCATTTTCGCCGCCGACGCCTTATTTCCGCCTGTGCTTTCGAGCGCGGACTTGATTAGTTTCCGCTCCACCTCTGCCACTGCTTCCGCCAGCGGCCGCACGGTGCATGCCTGTTTCGTCGTATCGGCGCTTTCCGGCGGCGTTGCGCCTTCCGTGACAATGGGCAGGAAAGCGGCAAAATTTTCCGCCTTGAGACTAAGGTTATCCGTGAGCATGCCTGCTTGTTCAAGCGCATTCCTCAATTCACGGACGTTACCCGGCCAGCTATATGCCGCCAGCGCGGCGCGTGCGCAGGGTGCGAGTTCGCGCTGCGGCATGCCGGTGCGCTTGGCGATCTGTTCAAGCAGGTGTTCGCACAGCGCATCGAGATCGGCACGCCGCTCCCTCAAGGGAGGCAAGGCGATCGGCAGCACATTGAGGCGGTAATACAAGTCCGAGCGGAACTTACCGTCCGCTACCAACTGCTTTAGATCGTGGCTGGTGGCAGCAATGACGCGCACATCGACCTTGATGATCTTGTTGGACCCCAGCGGCTCGATTTCCTGTTCCTGCAGTACCCGCAGCAGCTTGGCCTGCACCTGGAGGGGCATGTCGCCGACTTCATCGAGGAACAGCGTACCGCCGTCGGCGACCTTGAATTTTCCGTCCCGTCCCTTACGGTCGGCGCCTGTGTAAGCACCTGGCGAAACACCGAAAAACTCTGCTTCCAGCAGGGTCTCGGGGACCGCAGCGATATTGATGCCGACGAACGGCTTGCCGGCCCTTCCGGACGCCGCATGAATCCCGTGGGCAAGCAATTCCTTGCCGCTGCCTGTTTCGCCGAGCAGCAACACCGTCGTGTCGAGTTGAGCGGCCCGCCGTGCCCGGTGTTTCAGTTCGAGCGAAACGGGACTGACACCGACGAAACTGGAGATCGAATATTTCGTATGCCGCAGCTGCGCGAGTTCCTTCTGGGTATTGGCCAGCGCCCATTGAAGCTCCGCGAACTTCGATACCAAGGGCTTCAGACGCTGCAGACGATCGTACAGCGCAAATCCCAAGGCCCCGATAACCTTGCCGGCGTCGTCCTTCAGGGGGATTCGCATTACCACCAACGGCTGCTCCCGGATCATCATGATATCGAGCAGGATCGGCTTGCCGGTCTGGATGATCTCCCGCATGCGGCTGTTGGGAATGACTTCCTCGACCGGCTTGCCGAGCGCATCCTCTGGTGCTTTCAGTCCTAGAAAAGCGGCGTATTTATCATTGATCCAGGCAACCTGTCCCTGATCATCGACCGCCAATGTTCCCTCGCAGGAATCGTCGAACAAGTCCAGCAAGGACTGCATGCCGACGCGCAGGATGCTGTCAACGTCCCAGGAGGGACTTACGGATGATTTCATACTCGTTCCATTCGGATTGCAGCAGAAAACATATGCTGCTTATTGTCATCCCGGGTCTCCACCGGGATCGATGTGACATCACCACACCGAGTGCGTTGATTATAGATGCGACCGGGAAAGCATGGACCAATATCTGCGTTACCGGACGGCTTCCTGTGGATCATCAAACTATTGGGCGCGAATCATAAATAGCCGGGGAATTTTTTGGCGCTTCATGCTTCTTATCGATGAAATTGCATAAAGCAAGTAACTGCAGCCGCCGCATTCTATCCATGATGTATGCCAAAGCAGTCGACCCGACGTCGTCTATTCTGACGATGTTTGCCGATTAATAGCGTAGTGCATTCATATCGGCAAGCATTCGCTTGGACGGGCAACGATTTATCTCACAAGTACGACACACTCCGAAGAGGGCAATATGAACGACCATTTTGTTCAGCGCCACGATGAACAAGGTGCACTCGTCAAAGCAGCACCCGATTCGAATAGAACGGCATTCGCCATCGACACAGTTCGCAGAAACGGCCCTATCTGTATGCCCGCCCATGCGGACGCGCACCACCTTCATTTGCCAGTCCGCATACTCCGCCCGGACGCAGGTAGTGTGCCTCAGCCGACTCCACACCCTGAAGCCGGTCCCTTTACCCGCGGCTTTACCGCCAGTGGAGCGTGGAGCCAATCCGGTGCTGGTGATGTCGGCGGCAATAGCCTGGCATCAGCCAACGGTACACTGCCAACGCCAGAGGACGAGAATGCTTCAACAGGCGAAAACTCCTTACCCTCCGCCTTGCCGGGCGGACAGCGCAGAATCCTGATCGTGGATGACAACGTGGACGCAGCGGAATCGCTTGGCGAGCTGCTCAAGGTATGCGGACATGACATTCACATCGCTCATGATGGTGCGAGTGCGATCTCCGAAGCATTGAGATTTCGCCCGGAAGCCGTCATCCTTGATATCGGCCTGCCGGCGATGAACGGCTATGAAGTAGCGCAGCGTCTGCGGCTCGACGTCGGGCTCAATACATCACTGCTCGTCGCCCTGACCGGCTATGCGGAGGAAAGCGACCGTATCAGCGCGGAAAAAGCCGGCTTTGATCATTACTTTGCCAAGCCGCTCGACATCAATAAGCTTGTGACCGTTCTCGACAATCTGAAGTAAGGCATAACAACGCACCACAACAAAAAAGCCGCAATAATGCGGCTTTTTTGTTGGTTGCTACCAGAAGGACCTGGGTGAAGCGCATGCGGATCGCGTCACCGCTTCAGCAGGCTGAGAATCTCATTCAATTCCTGGCGGATCGCGATGGTATCCATTTCCAGCGGCGGCAATCCCACAGTAAGGTCCGTTGTGCCCTCTTCCGGTGTCAGGCGGCTATCGAGCTTGTTGCGTGCGCCGCTTATCGTGAATCCCTGTTCGTATAACAGCTCCCGAATGCGCCGAATGAGCAATACTTCATGATGCTGGTAATAGCGCCGGTTGCCACGGCGTTTGACCGGCTTGAGTTGCGTGAATTCCTGCTCCCAATAACGCAGCACGTGTGGCTTGACGCCACATAATTCGCTGACCTCACCAATTGTGAAATAGCGCTTGGCCGGTATCGGCGGCAAGGCGGCAAGTTCAGGCTTGCTGGAGCGATCGTTCATGGAATAGGTCAGGCGAGCTGCGCTACCTTGTCACTGCCAACCACCTCGACCATGCTCTTGAGCTTCTGACTGGCATGGAAAGTGACCACGCGACGTGCGGTAATGGGGATTTCCTCGCCGGTTTTCGGATTGCGGCCCGGGCGCTGCGGCTTGTCGCGCAATTGAAAATTACCGAAACCGGACAGCTTGACCGACTCACCGCGTTCAAGGGCATTGCGGATTTCATCGAAAAACGTCTCGACCATATCCTTTGCTTCCCGCTTGTTCAAACCCACTTGCTCAAAAAGCAATTCAGCCAGCTCCGCTTTGGTCAATGTCGGCAAATCTTTGGCAGCCTGAGAGCGGGCCTGTGCTTCGAGCACCGCGCGGTTCAGGTCGGCCGCCAAGATAGATTGAAGTTCGGCTGAGTTCACGTCATTCATTGTAATTGTCCCTGCCCCCGGCTTGTTTTCAAATGCATGAGCACATTAAGTACGCTGTTTCGCACCATGTTTCTCGACGACGGACGCCACGAACGCGGCCATTGCTGCGTTTACTTTGTCGTCCTGCAGGGTGGTTTGAGTATCTTGCAACGTGAATCGGAAAGCAAGACTTTTCTCGTCGTTTTCCAACCCTTTTCCACGATATTCATCAAATAAAACAACGGCTTGCATAATATCACACGCCGGATTTGCCTTCCGTTGGGAAATGAATGTGTCGATCAAGTCCTGGGCAGAAACCGACTGTTTTACAACAAGCGCCTGATCCCTCACGACCGCCGGAAACTTCGAAATTTCCTGATACATCGGAACACTTCGATCTTGTAATGCGAGCATGTCGATTTCAAACAGCACTGGAGCGAGGGGCAGGTCATACTTCTGCTGCCAGCGCGGATGGAGCTCGCCGATAACACCGATGGTAGCTCCGTCCAGCACGACTTCGGCCGAGCGGCCCGGATGCATGGCAGGATGATCGACCCTGACGAAACGAGGCGTCCGCGGTGCCAGCAACGCCTCCAGATCTGCCTTGATATCGAAGTAATCGACGTTGCGCGTCGGAAGCCCCCATTGCTCTTCAGCCAGCGGGCCATAAGCGATCGCGGCAACGCGCTTGGGCTGATCGTAGCCGGCGACCGACAGTGGTCCATCCTGTGTCTGGCTGTTGCGCAGATACACGGCGCCGATTTCAAACAGGCGTATCCGGCCGAGTTTGCGATTGAGGTTATACCGGACATTGGCGACCAGGCTGCCAATCAAGGTGGATCGCATCACGCTCAACTGGCTGGCGATCGGGTTCAGCAGCCGGATCGGTTCGCGATTGCCTGCAAAATCCGCCTCCCAAGCCTCTTCGACAAAACTGAAATTGATCGCTTCCTGATAATCGAGGGCCGCAATTTGGCGGCGCAACGCGAAGGCCGGACGCTGGCTTTCGGCTGGAATGCGCATCGTGTTGGGCGCGACCGGCGGCAGCGCCGGGATATTTTCGAAACCGTAGACGCGCGCGATCTCCTCGATAAGATCCTCTTCGATCTCAATATCGAACCGGTAGGACGGCGGGGTAACGGTGAAGAGGCCGGGCTCGCTGGTGTAATTTAGTCCCAGGCGAGTAAAGATATTCGCGATCTGCTCATCGGTAAGCGGCACGCCAATAACTTTTACCGCGCGGGCGGTTCGTACGCTAACCGGCTTGCGCTGCGGCAGATTCACGACATGATCATCGACCGGGCCGACCTGGGTTTCCTTGCTGCCACATATTTCCACAATCAAGGCAGTAATGCGTTCGATATGTTCGACAGTCGTCGCGTAATCCACGCCGCGCTCGAAGCGGTGCGCCGCATCGGTGGAAAAATTATAGCGGCGCGCCCTGCCCTGAATCGATTGCGGCCACCAGAACGCAGCCTCGAGATAAATATTCTGCGTTTCGAGGGAAACAGCTGTCGAATCGCCGCCCATGATGCCTGCCAGCGACTCAATCTCGCGCTCGTCGGCGATCACACCAACCCACTCGTCGACGTCGACCGTATTGCCGTTCAACAGCTTGAGGCTCTCACCCTTTTTTCCCCAGCGCACATCAAGGCCGCCGTGAATCTTGTCCAGATCGAATACGTGAGTTGGACGTCCCAGTTCCAGCATCACGTAATTTGAAATATCCACCAGCGCGGAGATCGGACGCTGGCCACTGCGTTCCAGGCGGCGCTTCATCCAATCCGGCGTCGCCGCCTTCGCATTCAAGCCACGGATGACGCGTCCGGAAAATCGGCCGCATAAATCAGGTGCCGACACCTTGACGGGCAGCTTTTCCTGGGTAGTGACGGGTATTGGTTGAAATCCGGGGAGCTTGAGCGCGGTACCGGTCAGCGCGGATACTTCCCGTGCCACGCCGAGCACCGACAGGCAGTCAGCCTTGTTGGGCGTCAGCTTGATGGTGAACTTCAGATCGTTGAGCTGATAGTAATCGCGAAAATTTTGACCAACCGGCGCATCGCCGGGCAATTCCAGCAATCCGCCATGATCCTCGGACAGCTTCAATTCGCGGGCCGAACACAGCATGCCCTGCGACTCCACGCCGCGCAACTGACCGACCTTGATCTCGAACGGCTTGCCGTCATCACCGGGAGGGAGCTTCGCTCCGGCCATTGCGCACGGGACCTTCATCCCGGCGCGGACGTTCGGTGCGCCGCAAACAATATTCAACAGCGTGCCAGTTCCGGCATCCACCTGGCACACATTCAGGCGATCGGCATTCGGATGCTTCGCTACTTCCACCACTTTGCCAACCACCACGTTCGAAAACGGCGGCGCCACCGGCTCGACCTCCTCCACTTCCAGTCCTGACATGGTCAGCAGATGCGACAGTTCATCGGACGTCATTTTCGGATCAGCCAGAGTGCGAAGCCAGTTCTCGGAGAATTGCATAGTGAAACCTTCAGATTCAGACAGGGTTCCTCCCTGTACAGGGAGGCAAATGGAATGTTTAAACGAATTGCTTCAGGAAGCGAAGATCGCCTTCATAGAACAGGCGCAAATCGTTGATGCCATAGCGCAGCATCGTCAGGCGCTCAAGCCCGGAGCCGAAAGCGAAACCGATATATTGCTCCGGATCGAGCCCCATGTTACGCACCACGGTCGGGTGGACCTGTCCGGCACCGGAAACTTCAAGCCAGCGTCCTTTCAATGGCCCACTGCCGAAAGCAATGTCGATCTCGGCTGATGGCTCGGTAAAAGGAAAGTAGGAAGGACGAAAACGTACTTGTAAATCATCCGTCTCGAAGAACGCCTTGACGAAATTGAGGTAAACGCCTTTGAGGTCGGCGAAACTGATATCGTCCGCAATCCACAGCCCTTCCACCTGATGGAACATCGGTGAATGCGTGGCATCGCTGTCGACACGGTACGTACGCCCCGGCGCGATCACCTTGATGGGCGGCTTGTTCATCCGCGCGTAGCGCACCTGCATCGGACTGGTATGGGTGCGCAACAGCAGTTGCTTACCTTGGCTGTCCTTGCCTTCGACGTAAAAGGTATCCTGCATCGATCGCGCAGGATGGTTTTCGGGACTGTTTAATGCAGTGAAATTGGTCCAGTCAGTTTCAATCTCCGGACCATCAGCGACATCGAAGCCGATGGAACCGAAAATCTGTTCGACGCGCTCCCAGGAACGCATTACCGGATGGATTCCGCCCATGCCACGGCCACGGCCGGGCAGCGTAATGTCGATCGCTTCCGCATTCAGGCGAGCCTGCATCTGCGCATCGGCGAGCTCGTCGCGACGCGCGTTCAGCGCCGCTTCGATCTGCTCCTTGGCGACATTGATGATGGAGCCCTGCGCCTTGCGTTCGTCGGGCGAGAGCTTGCCAAGGCCTTTCATCTGCTCGGTAATCTGTCCAGTCTTGCCAAGATATTTCGCTTTCGCGTTTTCCAGCGATGCCGCATCGGCAGCCGCAGCAAAATCAGTTCTTGCCTGAATGACGAGTTGTTCTAGGGAGTTCATGCAGTCGATGAGAAGCCGAAAATAAAACGGGGCATAGGTCAAGACCTTTGCCCCGCCGGGTGTGCGCCACCACAAAAGGTGGCACGCATGCGATCAGACCTTAAGCGGCGATGTTGGCCTTCACCTGATTGACAATCGCGGCGAATGCCGGCTTGTCCATCACAGCCATATCGGCAAGCACCTTGCGGTCGAGTTCGATATTGGCCTTCTTCAAGCCATTCATGAACACGCTGTAGGTGACGCCATGCTCGCGCGATGCAGCATTGATACGCGTGATCCACAGTGCGCGGAATACGCGCTTCTTGTTACGACGATCGCGGTATGCATACTGACCGGCGCGCATGACCGCCTGCTTAGCAATACGGTAAACCGTACTGCGGCGACCACGATAGCCTTTTGCTTGATCCAGAACTTTTTTATGACGGGCCCGCGCTGTGACCCCACGTTTGACTCTAGGCATATGAACTCCTTATATCGTGTGAGGTTAAGCGAACGGCATCATCGCGCGGACGGATACCATGTTTGTATCATGGACATCTACCGAGCCACGCAGCTGGCGTTTGGTTTTGGTGGTTTTCTTGGTCAGGATGTGACGCTTGAAGGCTTGACCGCGCTTGACGGTACCGCCCGGACGTACGCGAAAGCGCTTCTTGGCGCTGCTCTTCGTCTTCATTTTAGGCATAACAATATCTGTCCTAAGGACAGCTCCAGTTTTAACATGATTGCAGGTGGCAACACTTCGTTGCACTTGGATGCCTGCTCTCACTTGTTGTGCAGTCGAAATCGAGTTCGCTGCATATCGCACCACCTGTCCGAAAACAAGCAGCGCAAATCATGAATTCTTTTGTGACGATTCTTATTTTTTCTTCTTG
Source organism: Noviherbaspirillum sp. (assembly GCF_035944575.1). Classification (GTDB taxonomy): domain Bacteria; phylum Pseudomonadota; class Gammaproteobacteria; order Burkholderiales; family Burkholderiaceae_D; genus Noviherbaspirillum. The sequence continues at coordinate 10,492 of NZ_DASZBA010000014.1, read as the reverse complement.
GGGGCGATCACCATCACCATCTGACGGCCCTCCATCTTGGGAAATTGCTCGACCTGTCCGTACACGTCCAAGTCTCCCCTCAAGCGTTCGAGCATGCGCATACCGATGTCCTGGTGCGCCATTTCACGGCCACGAAACCGCAAGGTGATTTTTGTCTTGTCACCCTCGTCCAGAAATTTGATCAGGTTGCGCAGTTTGATGTTGTAATCGCCTTCATCGGTACCAGGACGGAACTTGACTTCCTTGACCTGTATCACCTTCTGCTTCAGCTTGGCTTCGTGAGCTTTTTTCTGTTCCTGGTACTTGAACTTGCCATAATCCATCAGGCGGCAGACCGGTGGCTGCGCGGTTGGCGCAATCTCCACCAGATCGACGTTCTTTTCCTCGGCCAAGCGGAACGCTTCGGCCAGGCTTACGATGCCGATAGGCTCGTTGTCCACACCGGACAGGCGTACTTCGGGCGCAGTGATTTCACCGTTGATGCGATGCGACTTGTCAGTAGCTATTGCAGTTTCCTTTTAAAGTCAAATAACTAAGCCGTGCTCTAGCGCTTCGGGTTTCCCCTTTAGGCTTTGGTTTCCACCTCGTTATTCAGGCGTTCCACCAATGCGTCGAATGGCATGACACCCAGATCGACGTTGCCCCGCGCACGCACGGCCACTGTGTTTGCATCCCGTTCTTTGTCGCCGATAACGACGATGTAAGGCAGTTTTTGAACCGAATGCTCGCGTATTTTATAGGTTATTTTCTCGTTACGCAAATCGAGATGGACTCTAAACCCTTGTTTTTTCAGGTTTTGTGCCACTTTTTGCGCATATTCGGCCTGCGCTTCGGAAATGTTCAAAATTGCAATCTGAACCGGTGCTAACCAGAGCGGCAAGGCGCCGGCATGATTTTCAATCAGGATTCCAACGAAACGCTCCATGGAACCGACAATCGCACGGTGCAGCATTACCGGTACTTTCCGGCTGTTGTCGTCAGCGACATACTCCGCACCCAGACGTCCGGGCATGGAGAAATCCACTTGCATGGTACCGACTTGCCAAGGCCGCCCAAGCGAATCTTTCAGATGGTATTCGATCTTCGGACCATAGAAAGCCCCTTCACCTGGCAACTCCTCCCAGGAAACGTCACATACCCGAAGCGCCGCGCGCAGCGTATCTTCAGCTTCATCCCAGGTCTCGTCCGATCCGATACGATTCTCCGGGCGAAGGGCGATCTTGATCGAGATTTCAGAGAAGCCAAAATCCTTGTAGACCTTCATCGCCTGCTGATGAAAGGCTTTTACCTCCTCCTGAATCTGTTGCTCGGTACAGAAAATATGCCCGTCGTCTTGGGTGAAGCCTCTCACCCGCATGATGCCGTGCAGCGCGCCTGACGGCTCGTTGCGATGACATTGACCAAACTCGCCATACCTCAACGGAAGGTCGCGATAACTGCGCATGCCGGAATTGTAAATTTGAACGTGTCCCGGGCAATTCATCGGCTTTAACGCGTAATTGCGGTTTTCCGATTCGGTCACGAACATGTTTTCGCGATAGTTTTCCCAATGCCCGGTTTTTTCCCACAAGGTACGATCGAGAATCTGCGGTGCCTTGACCTCCTGATAGCCGCTCTCGCGATAGACCTGCCGCATGTATTGCTCAACCTGTTGCCAGATCGTCCATCCTTTCGGATGCCAGAAAACCAGGCCGGGCGCCTCATCTTGGAAATGAAACAGGTCGAGCGACTTGCCCAATTTCCTGTGATCACGTTTTTCGGCTTCTTCCAGCATGTGCAAGTACGCTTCCTGATCCTCCTTCTTCGCCCAAGCGGTACCGTAGATACGCTGCAGCATTTCATTCTTCGAATCGCCTCGCCAATAAGCGCCAGCAAGCTTCATCAGCTTGAATACCTTCAACTTCCCGGTCGAAGGCACATGCGGTCCCCGGCACAAATCGGTAAAACCACCCTCCGAATACAGGGAGACATCTTCACCCTGAGGTATGGAGGAAATGATTTCAGCCTTATAGGCTTCGCCGATTGACTTGAAATAGGACACCGCCTCATCACGAGGCAATACCTTTCGTGTTACCGGCTCATCTTTTTTCGCCAGTTCCAGCATTTTCTTTTCAATGGCTTGCAGGTCTTCCGGAGTGAATGGCCGTTTGTACGAGAAATCGTAATAGAAACCATTTTCAATCACCGGCCCGATGGTTACCTGCGCATCCGGAAACAGCTCCTTCACCGCATAGGCAAGCAGGTGAGCAGTCGAGTGCCTGATTACATCCAGTCCATCCGGATCCTTATCGGTGACAATGGCGAGATCGGCATCATGATCGATCAGATAAGAGGTATCGACCAGCTTGCCGTCGACTTTGCCGGCCAAGGCGGCTTTTGCAAGACCTGTGCCGATGCTGGCAGCGACCTGACTCACTGTAACCGGTGCGTCGAATTGACGTTGCGAACCATCTGGAAGTCGGACTGAAACCATTTTGCACTCCATACCGATACACAAGTTGTACCGGACGCTAGAAAAATTATCAAAAAACGCGGACGAAAAAAAACGCGGACTAGCCGCGCTTTTTCAATTTGTACCAGCGAAAAAGATCCCGACTAGCGTCGCTCACAAACCTTAACGGTTGTAGTTCGCGGTGTCATAACCGGGATTGCCTTTCTCACTCTTACAAATGTGGTACTGATTTCGTTGGTAGGCTCGATTGGACTCGAACCAACGACCCCTACCATGTCAAGGTAGTGCTCTAACCAGCTGAGCTACGAGCCTAAAGAAGCGAAATTATAGCGGCAAATTAATTAATCCGCTAGTGCTTCTTGCCAATCCATGAACGCAACCAGCCAAGTCCTTCCGAAGTTCCGTTTTTCGGTCGATATTCGCAACCGATCCAGCCGTCGTATTTCAATTGATCGATCTGTTGGAACAAATAAGGATAGTGCAACTCGCCGGTATCAGGCTCATGCCGGCCCGGGACGCCGGCGATCTGCATATGTCCGATTCGTGCGATGTTGCGTCGCAACTTTGTTGCGACATCGCCTTCCATGATTTGGCAATGATACATATCGAACTGTACTTGCAAATTCTTGGCTCCTACCTCTTCGCAGATCTCATGTGCTTCGCCTTGATAGTTCAGGAAGTATCCCGGCATATCCCGCGTGTTTATCGGCTCAATCAATATAGTAATTCCGTGAGCAGCCGCCTGCGCTGCGGCATAAGACAAATTTCGCACGTAAACCTCGCGGTGACGTGCGCGATCCTGCCCCGGCGCGAGCAGGCCCGCCATGACGTGAAGCCGCTGGTTCCCAAGCACTTGAGCATAGTCGAGCGCACTATCGATACTGCGCTTGAACTCTTCTTCCCGCCCAGGAACGGAAGCCATTCCACGTTCTCCGGCATTCCAATCACCTGGCGGACAATTGAACAAAACTAGGCCGAGACCTGCATCGGTTAATCTTGATTTAATTTCATCCTTGACGTAACCATAAGGAAAGAGAAACTCGGCGGCATCGAAGCCGTCTGCGGCCGCAGCGGCGAAGCGATCTAGAAAATCAACCTCTTGGTACATCATGGATAGATTGGCGGCAAACTTTGGCATGGGATGTCCGGGAAGAGAAGTAAATGATCCGCCTGCAACGTTTCGTGGGCTGCCGGTTCAAAGCAAGCATTACCAAAATTACTGAGTACAGTCCGAAGCGCACTATTTCGGCATGGTAGCAAAACAGGAATTAACACATGTCGATAACAATGAATGCGCTTTCCATATCGATCTCATGCACATGAAGTCACGGCCAGCCTCCTCTACCCATTTGCATGCACACCATGCGGGAGACGCATCCCATGGCCACTCAGTGGAAGGCCGCGATCCCCGCGTTCTCGGCTGGTCGCTGATGCTGACCATGGGATTTGCACTCGTTGAAGTCACAGCCGGATTCTGGGCCAATTCCCTCGCCCTTATCTCCGACGCCGGCCATATGGCAACAGACTCGATCGCACTCGGCCTGGCGCTTCTCGCGCAAATCATTGCAAAGCGTCCACCCTCTGCCACCAAGTCTTTCGGCTTTGGACGCGCCGAGGCGCTCGCGGCGTTTATCAACGGACTTGCCATGCTCGCCGTGGTGGCCTGGATAAGCATCGAAGCCGCGAAGCGTTTCTTGAATCCTTCGAATGTCCAAGGCGAGGCAGTATTAATGGTGGCATCGATCGGCCTTGCAATCAACCTGGTCGTCGCATGGTTGCTGTCCCATGACAAGGAAAGCGTGAATACCAAAGCTGCGCTCATACACGTGATGGGCGACCTGCTTGGCTCGCTTGCCGCGCTGATCGCTGGTGCCGTAATTTATTTTACCGGCTGGATGCCGATCGATCCGTTGCTGTCGATATTGGTTTGCCTCTTGATCCTGCGATCGACATTCCATGTATTGCGGCAGTCTTACCACTTTTTAATGGAAGGCGTGCCTGCGCATATCGATTATCTGCAGGTAGGTGCCGACCTCGCTGCGATCAATGGAGTACTGTCGGTTCACGATCTGCATGTCTGGGAAATGACGCCGGGCCAGCCGGCACTGATCGGCCATGTTGAAATACGTGAATTGCAGGAATGGCCTGCGGTGCTGCACGATATCAAAACCATGCTTCTCGAGAAGCATGGAATCGACCATATCACCGTGCAGGCCGAAATTTCTGCGACCGAGAAGAGACAATAACTATTGTCGCTTCACTTCCATGACACCGGTGACGTCCCTGATTATTGCCAGAGCTTTTTGCAACTGCGCGGTGGAGCCGATCTCGGCAGTAAAAGCCATGCGCGCCTGTCCTTTCGCACTTTGCGTGCTGACACCGATAACGTTAATTTTCTCACGCGAAAAGATTTCGGTGATATCCCGCAGCAAGCCCTGACGATCGCTTGCAAGAATAAAGATATCCACCGGATACACGGTTTCACGCCCGGGCTCACCCCAGGTAGTGTGAATAACACGTTCAATGGCCTTGGTGCGCATCTGCGCAAGATTCTTGCAGTTCGCGCGATGTATCGAAACGCCTTTACCTCGCGTAATGAAACCGACGATGTCGTCCGGCGGCGCCGGCTTGCAGCATCGCGCAAGCTGGGTCAGCAAGCCGTCCGTTCCAACGACCAGCACACCGGATTTCGCGCCCTGGGTAACGCTCGACGCCTTGCTTTTGTTAGGGATGACTTCGTCGTCCGCCAACGCGCTCTTGGCCATGTGCTTGGCCGCGTCGTCAGCATGCAGCGCTTGCTCGATATGCCTGAGGCTGAACTCATCCTTGCCCACTGACAGGAATAAATCATCGACCTTGGCAAAACCCAATTTGTGCGCAAGCTCTTCGTGATTGACCGCGGTCTTGCCTTCCCGCTGCAAGGTCTTCTCAACCAGCGCGCGTCCGTGCGCCAGTGTTTCCTGCTGCTCGATTGCATTGAACCATGCGCGCACCTTGGCACGAGTACGCGGACTGGCTACATAACCTGCACTCAGCCAGTCCCTCGATGGACCGACTGCATGCGCCGAACCGCCTCTTGCCGAGATGATTTCGACGGTCTGTCCATTCTTGAGCGGCGTATTGAGCGGCACCAACACGCCGTCGACCCGCGCCCCGCGGCACCGATGCCCGAGGTCGGTATGCAGGTGATACGCAAAATCGATAGGCGTCGCGCCATTCGGCAATTCGATCACCCGCGCTTGTGGCGTCAATACATAAATGCGATCGTCGAGCGCGGCGGATTTGAGCTTCTCCACCCATTCACGCTGCATATCTTCCTGCCCGACCACCGCATCCGCAACTTCGGACTTCCATGCAAGAAGCTGACGCAACCAGGCAATTTTTTCATCGTACTTCTGGGCCGAAAAATTCGAGCCGCCGGATTCCTTATAGCGCCAATGCGCAGCAACACCGTACTCCGCAAAACGGTGCATCTCCTGGGTCCGGATCTGCACTTCCAATGCTCGTCCATCCTCCGCGACCACGACGGTATGCAACGATCGATAGCCATTTTGCTTCGGCCGGGCGATGTAATCGTCGAATTCCTGGGGAATCGGCGCCCAGATGTTGTGCACCAATCCAAGAACCGTGTAGCAGGTCTTGATGTCATCGACAATCACGCGGAATGCACGAACGTCGTACAACTCGGAAAAGTCGAGCGACTTTCCGCGCATCTTGCTCCAGATGCTGTAGATATGCTTAGGCCTGCCGAACACTTCCGCCTTGATGCCGGCCGCCGCGAGTTCGGACCGCAGGCGCGCAATCGCCGCCTCGACGAATCCCTCCCGCTCGATCCGCTTTTCCTCCAGCATCTTGGCGATACGCTTGTAAGTTACCGGTTCGAGGAAGCGAAAAGCAAGATCTTCGAGTTCCCACTTGAGTTGCCAGATACCCAGCCGGTTAGCCAGCGGCGCATATAGGTCGAGCGTCTCGCGTGCGTAATCGTGCGTCTTTTGATTTTCCTGTTTCATATCCGCAAAATAGCGGAGCGTTGTGACGCGGGAGGCAAGCCTGACCAGGACGACGCGCATATCGGAAGCCATCGCCAGAAGCATTTTGCGAAGCGTCTCCAATTGCACGCCAGCCTGTTGCGAGGAGTTCTTGCCTCGGGCGCTCTCCTGGTGACCAAAAGTCTGCTCGTGCAGTCGCATCAGCTGCCGGATGCCCGTCAGCAAATCAACTATCTCCTTGCCGAAAATCGGCTCCAGCCCCTCTGCGGCTTTCGGGTCGATGACCGGCAATTCAAACAGCAGTCCTGCGATACGGGTATCCACATCGGCATTCAGTTGTCCGAGCACGGCAGCGACGCTCTGGGAAAATAGGAAAGCGTCCTGCCCGGTAATTACCGGCTTGCCAGCGTAGATGGGTTTCACGAAGTCAAGCGCTGCCATTACCCGGGCGCCGTCCTCGGCACTCAGTCCGGAAACGAGCTGCACCTGGGTTTCGCTTTGCGCTGCCGCGAGAGATACCATCTGCCTGTACGGTTTAAAGCGCCGCAGTTACTACGATCTCCACCAGCCATTCGGGCTTGGCAAGTTGCGCCTGCACCGTCGCTCGCGGAGGCGCATGCCCATCGGCCACCCATTCGTCCCATGCTGCATTCATCTCGGCAAAGTCCTTGAGATCGGCCAGGTAAATCTGGCACATCAATATGCGACTCTTGTCGCTTCCCGCCTCAGCCAGAAGGCGATCCACATGCCCAAGCACCTCACGGGTCTGCCCTGCGATGTTTTGCGTCGTATCCTCCGCAATCTGGCCGGCAAGGTACACGGTACCGTTATGCACCGCCATTTCGGAAAGTCGTTTTCCGACATGAAAACGTTTGATATCCATGATGTTCCGGTAAATGTTGATTTATCTAATCGGCGAGCAAAAACTTCCTGGCTATCGCGATCTGATCCGCGTGCATGAACGTCGGAGCATGCCCGACGCCTTCGATCTCGACCAATTCCGCTTTCGGCCCGCGTTCGCTCATCAAGCGTGCCACTTCCGGAGTGACCAGGTCCGATTCGGCGCCACGAACCAGCAATGTGGGGCAGCGAATCGCATCGTATGCGGCCCACAACATTGCTTCGCCTATTTTCGCGCTCTCCGGTGTGGCTGACTTGAACGGCACCGACAAGCGCAAGTCATAATGGCGAATCCATTTCCCGTCCTTATCCTGTCGCAGCACGTCGGCTGCGAGTTTGCGCCATTCCGAGTCACTGTGGGGACCAAAGGGCGTGGATATATCGCGGATATATTGTGCAGCCTCCTCGAAGGTGTCGAAACGCACATCCTGCCCCAGATAGTCACCGATGCGCGTCAGCGCGGCAGGATTCAATGTAGGGCCGATATCGTTCAGAATCAATTTCCGCACCGGGCTGTCCGTGAGTGATGAAAGACCCATGCCGATCAGTCCGCCCATCGAGGTGCCAAACCAGTGCACGGTGTCCGCGTTCAGGCGCGCCAACAGGGTCACCATGTCACTCACATACTGCGGCAACTGGTAGTGTTGCGGATCTTTCAGCCAACCGGAGCGGCCGCGGCCAACAACGTCAGGGCATACCACTCGATAATCGCCGCACATTTCCCGCGCCAGATTGTCGAAATCATCTGAGATGCGGGTAACGCCATGTACACATACCAGGACTTTGGGGTTCTGTGGATCGCCCCACTCCTTGTATGCCATGGTATGCAGACCGGCCGGAGACAGGCACTGGACGCTTTCCAAGCGGAATTCGGTCATTTTTATCTAAAGTCAAGTTTCGGTTCTCGCATTTTACTGGTCGTTGCGCTTAAAATCCTATTAAGTTTATTGCCATCCATTTTCATTTTCAGAGGACATCATGCAGGGCTCCATGCTTAAAGGTAAAACGGCACTTGTTACCGGCTCCACATCGGGCATCGGCCTGGGTATCGCCACAACCTTCGCCGAACGTGGCGCAAACATTGTTTTGAATGGATTCGGCGATCCCGATGAAATTGAAAAGGTGCAAGCCGAACTCAGGAGCAAGTACGGCGTGGAGACTGCCTATCATGGCGCGGACATGTCCAAGGCCAACGATATCGAGCAGATGATGCAGTTCGCCGCCGAGCGATTCGGGGCTGTCGACATCCTGGTCAACAACGCCGGCATTCAGCATGTTGCGAACATCGAAGATTTCCCGGTAGAGAAATGGGATGCGATTATCGCCATCAATCTAACGTCGGCATTTCACACCACGCGCCTCGCGCTTCCGGCAATGAAAGCACGAAACTGGGGCCGCATCATCAACATCGCTTCCGCGCACGGCCTGGTAGGGTCTGCACAAAAATCGGCATATGTCGCCGCCAAGCATGGGCTGGTCGGCCTAACAAAGGTTACCGCGCTGGAGACTGCCCAGACTGGCGTTACCTGCAATGCCATTTGCCCCGGCTGGGTGCTTACGCCGCTGGTGCAAAAACAGGTAGATGCACGCGCAACGCAAAACGGCTTGTCGAATGAGGAAGCGAAGAAGCAATTACTGGCGGAGAAACAGCCATCGGGAGAATTCGTAACGCCGGAGCAATTGGGGGAACTGGCAGCATTCCTGTCGAGCGACGCTGCAAGCCAGGTGCGTGGCGTGGCATGGAACATGGATGGCGGCTGGGTGGCGCAATAAGACGCACGCTCTCAACACGGAAATGAAAAACGGCGCATCAAGCGCCGTTTTTCATATTTCATATAGCGTCTGTGAAATCACCTATCGGGCCGATCCCACATCGATCTCCGCTCCGGTCTTCTCGATCACTTCTTCCTTGGTTACGCCGGGCGCAAGCTCAATCAGTTTCAAGCCTGTTGGTGTAACGTCGATGACGCCGAGATCGGTGATGATACGGTTAACCACGCCGACACCGGTGAGCGGCAAGTCGCAGTTCTTCAATATCTTGTGCGAAGTGGAACCGTCCTTTGCCTTGGCCACGTGCTCCATCAACACCACCACACGACCGACGCCAGCCACCAGGTCCATCGCGCCGCCCATGCCCTTGACCATTTTGCCCGGAATCATCCAGTTGGCAAGATCACCTTTCTCGCTGACCTGCATCGCGCCAAGGATGGCGATATTGATTTTTCCGCCGCGGATCATCGCAAAGGAATCCGCCGAGCTGAAGAAGGAAGAACCGCGCAAGGCTGTTACCGTCTGCTTGCCGGCATTGATCAGGTCGGGGTCCACTTCCTCTTCCGTCGGAAAGGGGCCGATGCCAAGCAACCCGTTCTCCGACTGCAGCCATACTTCGATATCGTTCGGCACATAATTGGCTACCAGGGTCGGCAAACCGATGCCCAGGTTCACATAAAAACCGTCTTGCAGTTCCTTCGCCGCACGCGCGGCCATTTCATCACGAGTCCATGCCATGGTTATTCTCCGCTTTACTTTGCACGCGTGGTGCGTTGTTCGATGCGCTTTTCCGGCGTCGCGTTAACCACGATGCGGTGAACGAAGATGCTGGGTGTATGTACATCGTCCGGGTCGATCTCGCCGATCTCCACCAGTTTCTCGACCTCGACCACGGTGATCTTTCCGGCCATTGCCACGTTCGGATTGAAGTTCCGGGCGGTTTTACGGAATACCAGGTTGCCCGCCTTATCCGCCATGTACGCTTTCACCAGGGACACATCGGCGACCAGCGAACGTTCCATCACATACTGATGTCCATCGAACTCGCGCACTTCTTTGCCCTCGGCAACGATGGTGCCGACGCCGGTTTTGGTAAAGAAGGCTGGAATGCCCGCACCGCCGGCGCGAAGCTTCTCGGCCAATGTGCCCTGCGGCGTGAATTCAAGCTCGAGCTCACCCGCCAGGTACTGGCGCTCGAACTCCTTGTTTTCGCCGACATAGGAAGCGATCATTTTCTTGATCTGCCGGGTTGCCAGCAATTGACCGAGGCCGAAACCGTCGACGCCGGCATTATTCGAAATAGCGGTCAGATTCTTTGCGCCGGAGTCGCGCAAGGCGGCAATCAGCGCCTCGGGAATGCCGCAGAGGCCGAAACCGCCTA
>NZ_DASZBA010000013.1:0-13834 GCF_035944575.1 Noviherbaspirillum sp. | reverse complement strand
GCTCGACCTGGGCGGCTCCGCGCCCATTGTACGTACCGTTGCCGACAATCTCCCGGTTGCGCTGTTTGAAGTGCTGCAGCAACTGCCTATGCCTACAATCGCGTCCGGGCTGGCGACGCTGCTCGTCATTACCTTCTTCGTGACGTCGGCAGATTCCGGAGCGTTGGTGATCGATATGATCACCTCTGGTGCGGCACCAAACCCGCCGGTCTGGCAGCGCATCTTCTGGGCAGTCTGCGCCGGTGTCGTGGCTGCCGTACTGCTCATAGCCGGCGGGCTCAAGGCCCTCCAGACCGCCGCACTCGCCAGCGCGTTGCCGTTTGCCGTGATCATGCTGTTCATTTGTTACGGTCTGCTGCGTGCCTTGCAGACGGAAACGGCGGGTTCAGCGATCGATTTGTCCATGGCCGCCGATGCTCCCCCGGTTGAGGCACGCATGGGCTGGCAGCAGCGGCTGGCTAGCATTACGCATTCTTATACTAAAAAGGAGATTGCGTCGTTTATGCATGGCACTGCGGTACCCGCGCTGAACGCAGTAACCAGGCAAATGCGGGCAAGTGGCCTTGCCCCGCAGTTTACGCAAAACGACGATCGACTCGACCTGACCGTTCCGCACGACAATCCCGGCGTGTTCCGCTACACGATTCGCGCACGCAGCTTCCGCGCGCCGAGTTTCGCGTGGGCCGAAACGACGGCGACCGACCCGGCGCACCGGCACTATCGAGCAATGGCCTACAGTTCCGAAGGTGATCAACCGCATGATGTAACGGGCTATACCTACGACCAACTCATCAACGATTTTTTGAACCGTTATGCCCGCTTTCGTCATGCGCGGAGGCTTTCCTGAGCGATTGGATGCTTGCTGCACTCCTTGTTGAGGCAAGCAAAACGGAATGCTCATCAAGGTGGTTTGTGCGGGGGAGCGCTTTGGGTCGGAAGCAGTCGATAGGGTAGGGCAACAATCGGCCATATGCGGTCGTTCCCGATGCTGCGTCTCGTGTCAAGCTATGCCGCCTGATTCAACATCAGCGACGTGTCGCTGCAATCTGACTATCCCATCAAGAGAAGTGGGAAGCACACCCACCAAAGCCGAGCTTTGAATGCCTCAATCCGAAACAGCAAGGGGATGTCATGATGCGATGTCAAACTTTGATCCAGCAAAGAGTAATAGTTCTAACCGCACTTCCATTCAACAACCGTGCTCCTATCGTCAATCCGCCTGATACAAATTAGGGCCAACTCCCTTCATAACTGGACTTTGCTAGAACGCCCCTGACACTGCTAAAGCGGCACATCAATTCGGGCGCAAGACATATCCTTCGCAAGCTCTGATCGGTACCCGCCGTCTCTACGGATCGATTCAACTTTATTCCCATCGCGTGACTTTGATTTGCAACGACAGGCTGCGGGCTTCATCTGCGTCGTAATGCGCCGCGGTTGAAGGCCATCACAACTTCAACGGCCCTGATCCGTTGGGCCTTATCTTGAGAATCGGCAATCGTCCAAAATGGATAGCAGCGACGGCTGTAACTTCCGAGTGAAATCCTTGACGTTGCATTTGCATGCATGTCCTAGGCCTTGAGATAAGCCGGAAATATGTTTCTTGTTTGCAATTGATTTTTATCAACATGCGTGCAAGCTGCCGATCTACCTTGTACATACAGAGCAACCAAGGAGATGTGTCATGGGATACCTGAATCTGAGTGCAGACACCATTGCAGCTTACGGAACGCTGATCTTTCTGGTTTTGGATGTGATTACCCTCATCCTCATTGGTGTCTTCACACAACGGATAGGCGCAGCCTCTTCACGGAACGATATAAGCAGCGATGATGGTCGTGCGCCGGATTTCCCGTTGACGAAATTGCAGGGGAAGCACCGCAACTTGGTCGTTCCTACATCCAGCAAGCATTGAGAGATAAGGGGATGGGCCGATCCTTGATTTTCAAAGCGTTGTTGTGCTGCCGTTGATGATTGCATGATCGTTTGCACATGTAAGAAAGCCCGCAAGCCGTTGCCGGCTGCGGGCAAAAGCCAACTCTTGGACATGCATAGTCTTTACGGTCATGCGTGTTTTTTCTTTAGGCGTTCAACGTCCTTATAGTGCCGACAGCACCTTAAAGCTTTTTCACACCTAACGCATCCATCCTTCTTCGCATGGATCCGGCTGCAGTGTGCTGCCAGGCCGTCCCTTGCCATTTCAATCACAATCACCCACACTCTCGTCGTCCAATGTACTTGGGAAAATCTGCGACGAAGACAGCCTAGCAACGTCGACCAGAGATAACGCACGACCAGCACTGCACTGCACTGCACTGCGGCACCCGGATGTGCATCAATATGTATCCGCGGCTGGCCCCTGCAACGTAGGCAGTGTCTCCTGCGATGGATCTCGAAATCATACAAGGTCAGGGGCGTAATCCGTTCATGCAGATGCTGACGACAATGTCCATGAACTGGATGAATACATAACCACCATCAAAAATAATATGAACGAAAAATTCAGCATCATCTTCGTCTTTGTCTCTACTTGTCTGGTGCTGGCCGCATCGAGCGGCAGCAGGGAGGCGATGGCACAAAGCTTGTACCGTTGCGGCAACGTATATCAGGACCAGCCCTGTTCGACCGGCGAAACAAGGAAAGTGGCCGGGGTTGCAGCCAGCGAAAGTGCGAAGAACACGAGTGGCTCTGTAGACCCGTCATGCAATCGACTAGGCGCAGAGTCATTGAAAATAGTATGGAGACGTGAGGGTGGGACTACTCTTGAACAGGCGTTGAGCGTCGCCCAAAGTGCTTCCGAAAGGCGGCTTGTGGAATCGGTCTATCGCTTAAGAGGGACGGCGCCTGAGGTTCGTGCAAGGATTGAAAACGAGTGTGCAGCGGAGACCGAGAAGCGCGAACGTTATTCATCTTTGCTTGAGGCTTCGAACCCCGTACCGGCTAAACCTGCAAACGCTCAAGCAGGCTTGAATCCGGAAGTCGCTCAGACACAATCGGGAAAGACGCCTGTTTCACGTTTGAAAGCGGAAGGCAAGGGGCCCAAGGCTGACGGTACGTGCGACCGTTTAGCGCAAAGGCTGGAATCCATCAGGTCGCGCCAGCGGGCTGGAGGAGGCATAAGCACTATGGAAACACTGCGGACGGATCACGCGGAAGTTGAGCAAGAGCAGCGAAAGACAGGATGCTCCTGACATGGATGACAATCGTTGCGCACTGTATTTTCCGAAGCACTATGAACGCTCATGTGTTTCTTTCCAGGGGCTTGAGCAGTATTTGCCTGGCGTAGTGACGAGCGGCGGCTGCTCGCGTGGTGGCTGGAATTTCACTCGATGATTTGATTGAGCGAGATGGTGCAACACGGCATCTGGGCGTTGAGGTCGGCAGCCTGATATTAGAACTACTTCGGTCAGGAAACTTGAACAACAAACTGAAAACAGGCCGCTATGGACGACGTCGTAGCGTTTCATCTACTACGTCGTCCTTAATGTAGTAGGCGCGCTACAAGTGTTTTTGATTGCACAATGAACCAAATCGTCCGACTGGAATTTCTTGGCGGAACAACTTAGAGTGTCGACTGTGGATGGCGCGTTGAGATCAAGGAATGGCAAATCCGAATTACGAGAATTTTCTGGCTGCGTTGGAGGCGCTGTGCAAAGAGCATGGCGTACTGATAGCAACGAGCGGCTATGACATGCTGCAGGTATGGAAGCTTGCGGAAGGCGAAGCGCCCATACATCCTAAATGTATTCAGGATATGACCAAGCCGGACGTCGGACTTTCATAGACACGCCGCAATCTATCCTGGTTTTTCTTCGTGAAATAGCCATTCGGAATTCCACACTCAACTGGTCGCGACCGTTATCAAGCTTATTCAAAGCACGGGCTGTTTCCGAAAAGCGTTCCCTGATATAGGTGAGAAATATCATTGCCAATAGCAAGCTCTCGCATTTCCGGCTTTAACGACAATCAAATAGTCATACGCTATAGCTGAAAGTTTATAAACGCATCTGCTCATCAGCGGCCCTTCCTGTTCAACATAACCAAGTACGCCACGCACTTCGCGAACTGTTCCGCATTAGCGCTTTCCAATGACACGGACAACCCCGACACGGAGGCGATATGGCAATGAATACCAGCCAGGCTGCGATCTGGAAGCAGATTACGCAAGTGTATGAACAGTGGGATCAAGGAGAAAACGGCTTGATGCCGTTATCCGAGCTAAATGAGAAATTGCCTGCCGTTGCACCTGAACTCGTCAAGGATGCGGTAACGCAGGCGGCAAACAATCGGGAAGCGGAGTTCGGGAGCGCAGGCGACCAAAGCAGCTTCAAGCCGCTCAGAACCTGATGCTCTCAGCTTTTCTGATCTGCAGCCAATGTTCTTCCTCATCAGGCGCGGCTCTGCATAACCTGATTCGGCTTCATCAAACTGCCGGCATGTTGGTGCCCGGCAGCCAATTCCCCGCCGTTCCAGGCTTTTGTTAAACGCCGCCTTCAGGTCTGTCGCTGTTGAGCCTATGCCTGATTTCCCGTGCCAGTTCTTGCGCGGTAAGGTCATCCACTTTTTCGACGTATGTCAGTAGCGACTCGATTGCAGTCGCCATTTCCAATATCGTCGCCGGGTCCACGATGTTGTGGAAGGCTTGGATGTTTTCAGGCCTTGCTTCCAATGCATTGGAACAGGCTTCCTTGATTAATTCCAGCTTTCGCATTTGACTTGTCATGGGCCTGATTTTCCACATCCGGATCGAAAACCGTAGCGCTACCGCCGTATGCCTTGATTTTAATCAAGGGTGAAATATCCTTGTAATTCAAGGGCTTGAGAAATCTCAACCGAGTTATCCACAAAGATGATCACAGGAAATGTGTGTAAGTAATTTCGCTTAGCAGTAACGCGCTTTTGACAGGATCAGGAGCCACTTTCGAAACAGCAGCACTTCAATGTGTCCGGGTTCAATTCCAGTGCTGCAATCGACAATGGGGTTGACACTGTAATAACGTTTGCGAAAATCGCGGCATACAAATATTTCTCTTCTGCCAAACCGGATAACAAAAGAAGCGGGTGCATATTCAAGGCCGAAATGAGTACTGAAGGTGTGATTCAGATTTGCCATGGTTACTCTCCTTATTATTTCTTGTGGGCACACAACAGCTGTAATTTAACACAGTACTGTATGAAAAAACAGTGTTTAAATTGACCAATGTTTCAAAGAATCATTGGGTTTCCACTTTGCAAACTGTTACGAATTACGATCTTGTGACCGACCTGGCAGCCGAACCTCGACCGGTTTGCAAGGTCGTATGACCGTTATCAGCAATGATCGGTAATCGATGTGCCTGTGTAGTCGGAAGCGCTTCATGGCACGTTTATGCACTTAATGGCACGGCGCGGAATATCGATGGGAAAGCAAAGCGGGCCGCTGCCCTGATCGTTCAGACTGTATTCAGTAAGTGATATGGAATTAAACAGAAGGAGATTGATGTGGGTATCCTAGGCGCCATCTTAGGCAAGCGCGAATCGGCGGTCGGGTATCGCACGATAGACGGCGGGCATCCGGCTCCGTATCCGGACATGACCGACGAGCAGCTCTACAACTACGAAAATACGTTCAATGTGCCGAAGAAGACGTTTGATCGGCCACCCGTATCGACGCGAACCTCGCACATCGAAACGAGAACCGCCGGAAGCGGACGCTACACTGCATCAGCGCATTCGTCCGCTACTGCGCGCTCTGAAGCCGACCTGGATAAAACGCGCGACATGAATGAGGTACGGCATACCGACTTGCCGCCGCGCGAACCCACCATGGACGAATCAATATCGCATCCCGAGATGAAGCGGGAGCCGCAGTGGCAGAGCGACTCCGCTACAGTTTTCCATCCGGAGGCTGCGCCGCTCGACCTGACAAAACCGGTACGAACCATAACGACAAAGCAGCCAGTGGAAATCGTCACCACCAAGGCTCGCCATCCCATTTATAAGGTGCATGGCTATATCGGTGACGACAGCGTCATGACGGTATTTACCCTGGACGGACGGCTATCGGAAAACGGTGCGCGTTTTCTCGAAAACTTGCCCGAGCAAAAGCATTTGCATCTGAATATTTACGCAAATCCAGACCCTCATGCCAAGGAACGTTATGTGCTCACCCAGCACGATACTGCGGAAGAGGCGGAGGCATCGGCCAGAGAGAACAGAATCACCTGCGTGAAGGTGCAATTCGACTTGTAGTATCAGTTACCGAATAAACGCGGAGCGGGGTGATGGTGGCAGTAATCAATTGCCACCATCACCCCGCTTCGTGCATTTTCCTGCTCCGGAATTCGGAGCTGTGTGCTTAGAACCGGTGACGCACGCCGACGTTGAGCGTCGATGGATCGCGGCCGGCGCCGCCTGCTGTCAATGGTCCGCCGAAGCCCACCAGACCAGTCGGATCATTCTTCACACGTCCGTACGAGGTGTAGAAGTTGGTCCGCTTGGAGATGTCGTAGGTGTAACCGATTGCCCACAGGTTGGAATCGCCGTTACCTACCAGGTCGTTGTTCTTGCGCATATAGGAAGCGATCACACTTCCGGCGCCGAGCTTGGCGGTCAGGCCGAGCATCATGTCGTCACTGTCAACGTTTGTTGCGCCGGCTGCGGTTTCACCCTTATTGACCGCATATGCGGCATGCACCTTTGCGACGCCGAAGTCGTATGTACCGCCCAGCATAACGGTGTCGGCGCCGCCGCTGTTTGCGCCGGTTGCGGTAACCAGGTTCTGGTCGTGGTATGCAAGGACAACATTGATCGGGCCGCTGTTGTAGTTCAACAGGAGCCCTGCCTGGCGGCCTGCGGAGGTGCTGCCTGCGATTTCACCAAGGCTGTATGCGACCTGGCCGGAGAAGCCGCCGAACTTCGGCGTCGAATAGTTGATCGTGTTGTCCGCACGCTCGCCGTATGCCAGGAACACGTTGGTCATATTGCCTGCCAGGCCAAGCGCGAACGGATCGATGCTTTCCAGGGCGGGACGGATTGGGTTGTACTGACGGCCGAATTTGATGGCGCCGAAACCACTGTTCAAGCCGACCCATGCCTGACGGCCAAACAGGCGGTTGCCCTGACCGAGCTGGCCATTGTCAATGGAAAATCCGTTTTCCAAGGTGAAGATCGCGGACAGGCCGCCACCCAAGTCTTCCGTACCCCGGAAACCAAGCCGGCTGCCGGATTGTTGGCCGCTTTCCAGGCGATAGGTTCGCGCGTCGGTCGGAGCATCGCTGTCATTGATCGCAATGCCGGCATCGGCAATGCCGTAGATGGTGACATTGGTCTGCGCGGAAGCGGTATAAGCGAAGGTTCCCAATAGAGCTAATGCGAGAAGTGACTTTTTCATTTTTGAAGGTTCCAAGGTTGTCAACTGTGTTCGGTCATGCGTAATGACTGCGAAGCCGCTCTCATGATGTGAACGCAATCCAGGTCTTAGTGCGTGACTAGTGTGCGAAGCGAGAGCAAAGCCGGACGAACTTTATCTGGCCTCGATGACAACTTGATGACAGGCATGAAACGTGTTGTATTTTTGCGTCTTATGCAGCTGCACAGCGGAACCGCGATGCTATTAAGACTTCCTTGGTGTAGTGCGCCAATACTGACCGCTGACAAAAAAAGCCTGCCACCTTGCGGTGGCAGGCAACAACTATCCTTTGGGAGATAGTAATGAGCGGCATTGTGCATGAAGATCATGACAACTTGATGAATTCTCGAAGTAACGCGCCGCAACGGCGATCAGGCGGATAACCGAACCCGCTGTCCGCTACGGTCGATGCCGATAGGCCGTTGGCCTGATGAACCCGAAGGCCTTCAATGGTGACGGTACGCTTCCTTAACACGTTTGGATACAAGCACGGGCAGATAGTCGTCGATCGCGGCCTGGGTGCGCAGATCCTTCAATATCGCTTCATACATGCCCGCGATCTCATGCATGGGGCGATCCAATTCATCCGCGATCGATTGCATGACATTTTGGTGCTTGTCCCTGTCCTGGACGTCAGTGTAGATCGAATCGGTGGCGGCATTCGACGATGCATCATCAATATGTTCAAGGGTTTTCATGCGTGGTGTCTTTCCTGTTGAAGGAGCGATAGTCCATTGGTCGCATGCCGCAATCGTGCATGCGCAATGTTAAATAACGTAAGAAGAAAAGACAGTGTCAGAACCGAAAAAACAAAAAAAATTCTGCGGATTTTCACGATTTTCTTGCTATATGCAGCGCATGTGAAAGTTCACGCTGCAACGCATTAAATTTTACTGTTCACAATAGCGAAGTCATTGCATTCGATAATCAATGATTTTTCTAATTTCATAGAGCAGAAGTCTGTTTCAAGAGTAAAGATTTGTGTCCACAACATTCGATTGATGTAATGGTGCAATGCAAAAAAATACTCGAATCCGGCGGAACTTGATGAATAAGCCATCCTCTATTGGAGGCGTAATGCGCACAACGATGTTGCCCGTCGCAAGCAATGACCGGGTAACTTTTTAATGCTTACATAGGAGGTTAACCATGTTTATGTTCCCTTACTCGCAACCAACCTCACCAGCAGCACGCGCACATATCGAAGCGCAATACTCACTGTTCACCGACATGTCGAGAAAGATTTTCGACTCGGCTCAGAAAATCAACGAGCTGAATATCCAGGTGGCGAAAACCATGATGGAAGAGACGCTCAACAGCACGCAGCAGGTGCTGGTCGCCAAGGATCCTCTGGAGGCATTGTCGGTAGCAACTTCGCAGGCCCAGCCAACCGCTGAAAAAATCCGCGCCTATCAACAGCATCTGAACAACATTGCAGCAGGTGCGCAGGTCGATCTGGCTCGTTCGGCGGAGTCGCATGTACCCCAGACCAGCCGTACAGCCGCTGCATTGGCGGATGAAGTGGCCAGGACAGCGTCCGAGCAGACGGAGCAGGCGACGCAGCGTCAGCGCGCTGTGATGGAGAAGCTGACGAATCCGATCGCACCGAACAAGGCAGGTGACGGCAAGGGCCAAGGTGCATCGCAGGCTGCGCGTGCCGGTGCCTGAGTGCATGCGCAATCGGCACAGTAATACGCAGTGCCAATGTAGTTAAGTAAGTCGACGAACCGCGTCCATCAGAGACGCGGTCGTTCCAGCCTTCTAGCGGGGAATGGAGAACGCCTTTGCGACAACCGGTACTTGCGTACCATATTGATTGAATGCCGTGATATCAAGCGACGCCTTTTTCTCCCTCATGCTTGCGACCACTCGCATCGTTTTCAACGTGCCGCCCGAAACGGTCTATGTGCCGGTCAACAGGTCTTTAGCCCATACTCCATTATTGAAAACCCGGTACGTGCCCAACGCCCTCCCGGCATCCGCCCTGAGCAACATCGAGCCTGTGTACAGGACGCGCCGGGCAAGCCGTGGCAGCTTTATTGCCGGTGTGGCCGACTGCCGGGCTGGGCGGCGCAGCTACAAGCTGTATATACCTTCCATCTACCGCGGCCAGTCGTTACCGCTGATCGTCATGCTGCACGGTTGCACCCAGGATCCGGATGATTTTGCGCTCGGTACCGGGATGAATCGCCTGGCTGAGGAACGGGGATTTTTCGTGCTGTATCCCGCGCAGTCGGAGGGAGCAAACCATTCCAGGTGCTGGAACTGGTTCAGCGCCAGCGACCAGCAGCGTGACAGGGGAGAGCCTTCCATCCTTGCCGATGCGACGCGGGAAATCGCCGGCATGTATCACGTCGATGGCAGCCGGATCTATGTCGCCGGGCATTCGGCCGGCGCCAGCATGGCGGCCATCCTCGCCAAGACGTATCCCGATCTGTTTGCCGCGGTAGGCATACATTCCGGCATGCCCTATGCATCCGTGCGAAGCGCGTTTTTCGCCCTGCATGCGATGAAGTATGGCGCCATCGATCACATGGACATCTCCACCGGGGACGCCACGACAATGCAATTGCCGGTGCCTGCCATCGTGTTTCACGGCGACATGGACGACACCATTCATCCTCAGAACGGCGAAAAGGTCATTCTTGCAAAAGGCTTGCAGTCGCTTGCCAAAGCCGATGAACACACTGAGTTGATCGCACCGGTATCGGTGCGCAATGAACCCGCGTCAGCAGAGAACTACGGTCATACCGTAACCCGCTGCCGCAATGAACTGGGGCGCTCGCTCTGGGAGCATTGGGTGATCCATGGCGCAGGTCACAACTGGTCCGGCGGAAACCCGGAAGGAAGCTATACCGATGGGCGCGGACCGGATGCGTCGCGCGAAATGGTCCGCTTTTTCCTCGACCGGATCGATAGCCGATTGCCCCATTTGTAGCGTTTCGTAGTTTGCATTTCGGATGCAACTTGCCGAATGTTCCATAGTCCTAGACGTTCCGAAGTTTGCAGCAAGGCCTTCGCTGTACGGGCCGATTTTCTTACTCACTATGAAAGGTGAACCATGTTTTCATTCATGCAATCGATGACACCCGCAGTTAAAGCCCATATGGATGCACAGCTTTCCATGTTCAGCGATATGTCGCAGCAGCTGTTCGGCACGGTGCAGAAAGTCAATGCCTTGAATATTCAGATAGCGCAAACAATGCTTGAAGATTCTCTCAAGAGCGCTCAACAGGTCCTCTCTGCACAGAATCCGCAGGAAGCGCTTTCCATCGCAGCAAGCCAGGCGCAGCCTACGGCGGAAAGACTGCGCGCCTATCAACAGCAGATTTCCAGTATTGCCGCCAGCACGCAGGCTGATCTCGCCCGGTCCGCTGAAACCCACGTGCCGCAGACAAGCCGGACTGCCGCCGCCTTGGCGGAGGAAGTCGCGCGCCGCGCTTCGGAAGAAACCGCAAAAGTTACGCAGCGCCAGCGGGACGCAATGGCGAGCATGATGAACCCGACCGGTGCCGGAACGGCCACCGCGGGAACAACGAACGTTCATTGATCATGTAAGCCGGTACGCGCTGCTGTACCGGCATGCAGTTCAGGATTCTGAAGCCGGTTTACCTTTTGTCTCACTTCGTTTTGACGATTTTGACTTTCTGAAGCCGTTTTGCATTACCGGTCGCCCGTGAGTGAATCGGCTTCAACCCATGCTGCGCGATCTGGGGTGCCACGCGGGAAATATGTTCGGCGGCTTTCATTGAATGGTTCAATGTATCTTTCACCAGCGCCGCCTGGCGCTGACTTGCCTGAACCATGGTCTGGCTGGTTGCCAGTGCCATTACCCTTGCAGTACGTCCGAAAAACTGGTCGAAGGCTATAGCAGCCATCTGCTGGTTGGCAGCAATCATCCGCATGGTAACCGCCTGCGCTGATTCGGCGACAGCTTCGAGCTTTTCCTGTCCCATCAAATGAAATTCGGTGCGGTCACGTGCATCAGGTGCTGGCCCCGCCGCCGCCATGCGCGCGGTGCGGTGGCTGATCACCTGCGCCGATGCCGCCAGCATTTCTCCCGTTGTCATGGCAAGCCTGGTCCAGGCCGTGAAAGGATTTGCCGGTGTGCTGCGTTTGCGCTTTTTCATGTTATATCCGTCGATGTTTTGCCGTATGCGAAATGCGCGACAGCCCGACATTCGAGACTGATGGTTCATGTAAGTTCGATCGAATACGCACGAAACAATGTTGCAACATCATGAACCGCCCTTGGGTAGCCAGCCGAGGAAATTTTCAACCCTGACGACTTGATCTCGCGCAATATGCGTTGAACCGCTGCAGATGTTTATGTCTTACCATGTCGGCTATTGCAATAAACGCTAAAAGCATAAGAGGACAACATGTTCGCTGCGGTAGATCTCGGTTCCAACAGTTTCCGGCTGCATATCGGCAGGCATGATGGCGAAACAATTCGCGTGGTCAAGAGTGCGCGTGATCCGATTCGGCTCGCCGCCGGCCTTGACAGCAAAGGATATCTGACCGACCAGGCGATGCAGACCGCTCTTGAGTCGCTGGCAAAGTTTCGAGGGATTCTGCAAGGGTATGCGCTGGACGCGGTTCGTGTCGTTGCAACGAATACCTTGCGAGTTGCGAAAAACGCCCCGGCCTTTCTTCCGGCGGCGGAAAAAGCGATCGGGTATCCGATCGAAATCATCTCGGGCGAAGAAGAGGGCCGGCTGATTTATATGGGCGTGGCGAGCGCGCTACCCGCGCCGAGCGAGAAGCGGCTGGTGGTCGATATCGGCGGTGGATCGACGGAGTTGATTCTGGGTCAGGGGCAGGATATTCAACGCGTGGAGTCCTTCAGTATCGGCACCGTCAAGCAAAGTGAAACCTTCTTCCCTGGCGGCCGCATCGATGCCGCCGCATTCGAGACGGCCATCCTCTCGGCCCGATCGGTATTTGAAGACGCGGCGTCGTCTTACGATCATCAGTACTGGACTCATGGGTACGGCTCGTCGGGCACGATCCGGGCGATGTCCGAAGCTATCACCCGAAACGCGATCGGCGATGGGGAGCTGTCCTTGCAAAGCCTGGAAGAGTTGAAGGCGCGGCTGATCCGCTACGGCAGTACCGGCAATATCGATCTCGTCGGCGTCAAGCCGGAACGGATCGCCGCCATGGTCGGCGGTTTGGCCATCCTGCTTGCCATCATGCAGGAAATCGGCATTACGACGCTGAAAGCGGTCGAGGCAGGTCTGCGCATGGGTGTGCTGTGGGACTTGCAGCTGCGTGCGACCAAGCGCGACCGGCGCGAGCAATCGGTACGGGATTTCTGCCGTCGGTTCCATGTGGATCATGAGCGCGCAACGAAGGTCGCCGGCACCGCACTGTCACTGTATATGCAAACGAAGCCGTCCGATGACGGTTATGCAAAATCGTTGTACTGGAGCGGGCTGCTGCACGAGGTGGGAATGGCGGTGTCGCATACCGGCTACCACAAGCATGGCGCTTATCTTGTCGAAAATGCGGATCTCCCAGGCTTCACCACGCGTGAGCAGCGGGTGATGAGCGCGATGGTACTGGCGCACAAAGGCAATCTGCGCAAGCTGGGCGAAACCCTGACCGATCCGGATTTTGCCAAAGCGGTGCTGTCCTTGCGCCTGGCGGTCCTGTTCATGCATTCACGCATCGAAGCCGATGCCGGCGAAGTCCGCCTGAGAATGAAAAACAAAATCGAACTGGAACTCAGGCGCGACCGGGTCATTGAACACCCCACGATTTCCTACTGGCTGGAAAAAGAGCGCGAGCTGTGGAGCGATATCGGCATCGACTTTATGTTGCGTTTCGGCTGAAACCGGCAACGTCGGTTGAGTCGCAAAAATGACTGCGGTTTGCAAACTGGAAATTAATGGTATATATTATTTATACTATTTTATGGGAGTGAACCAATGACCAAATCAGGAAAGAAGGAAGTTGCCAAGCCGGCGAATGTCGCCGGACCCAAGCCGGAAGCGGCGAAGGACACCATCAAGAAAGTCGTGCCTGCCAAGGCAAAGGTGTCAGTCGTTGCCAAGCCCGAGGCAGTGAATGCCAAAGCGCCGGCCCCTGCGAAACCGGCTGAACAGAAGGACAAAGTCAAAAAGCCCAAACTGGTCCGCGACAGTTTCACCATGCCGGAAGCCGAATATCAAGTACTCGGCGACATGAAAAAAGCCTGTCTCAAGGCCGGCGTGGAAGTCAAGAAAAGCGAATTGCTGCGCGTCGGTGTGGCGCTCATCCGACAGATGGACGTCACCAAGATCAAGGAGGTATTGAATACGCTGCCGCCGTTGAAAGCCGGTCGTCCGAAAAAAGAAAAATGATGTAAGTTTTTCCCGGGCCGGAGCAGGGCGACATTCCCGCTCCGGCTGCCATTCCGTCCCCGTGTCACGGAACTGAAACGCCGCTGTCATTTCGCTG
>NZ_DASZBA010000012.1:0-21281 GCF_035944575.1 Noviherbaspirillum sp. | reverse complement strand
CCTTCGCGTATTGCACCGCCTTCTGATAGGCACGCTCGGCAACGCCAACGCCCTGCATTCCGACGGCGAAACGGGCTGCATTCATCATGATGAACATGTATTCCAGGCCACGGTTTTCCTCTCCGACCAGCGTGCCGATCGCGCCGCCGTGGTCGCCGAATTGCAGGACCGCCGTCGGGCTCGCCTTGATGCCGAGCTTGTGTTCGATCGAGACGCAGTGCGCGTCATTGCGCGCTCCGAGCGATCCATCGGCGTTGACCAGAAATTTCGGTACGATGAATAGAGAAATGCCCTTCACGCCTTCTGGTGCGTTTGGTGTACGGGCGAGCACGAGGTGGATGATGTTTTCCGCCATGTCATGCTCGCCGTAGGTGATATAGATCTTGGTGCCGAAAATCTTGTAGGTACCGTCACCCTGAGGCACCGCGCGGGTACGCACCAGCGACAGATCGGAGCCGGCCTGCGGTTCGGTCAGGTTCATGGTGCCGGTCCACTTGCCGGAGATCAGGTTGGCGAGATAAATCTGCTTCTGTGCATCGGTCCCTGCGGTCATCAAAGCTTCGATCGCGCCGTCGGTGAGCAATGGACACAGGGCAAACGACAGGTTGGCTGAATTCAGCATTTCGATGCAGGGAGTCGCTACCAGCTTGGGCAAGCCTTGTCCGCCGAATTCGACCGGATGTTGCACGCCCTGCCATCCCGCTTCGCCAAATGCCTTGAACGCTTCCTTGAAACCCTTGCTGGTCGTGACGTTGCCGTCATGCCAAAAGCTGGGTTCCTTGTCGCCCGTGAAATTGAGCGGCGCCACCACTTCGGCACAGAACTTTGCGTTTTCTTCCAGAACCGCCTCCACCGTCTCCGGGCTGGCATCTTCGCAGCCGGGCAAGGCATTCACTTTGGACAGTCCGGCCAGTTCGTTTATGACGAACAGCATATCTTTCAACGGGGCGACATAGCTCATTCAAGGCTCCAGAAAAGAGGCAGGACCACGAATGGTCCTGCCTTCCATCTACAACGATTTAACTTTAGTTCTATTCCAGGCGGCTTCAGGCCGGATCAACCCAGCTCGTTAACCAGTTGCGGCACCAGCTCGAACAGGTCGCCGACGATGCCGTAATCCGCCACCGAGAAGATCGGTGCTTCCGGATCCTTGTTGATAGCGACAATGGTCTTCGAATCCTTCATGCCGGCGAGGTGCTGGATCGCGCCAGAGATACCGACCGCGATGTACAGCTGGGGTGCCACGACCTTGCCAGTCTGGCCAACCTGCCAGTCGTTCGGAACGTAGCCCGCGTCGACCGCGGCGCGCGATGCGCCCATGGCGGCACCAAGCTTGTCGGCGAGCGGCTCGAGGATCTTGAACGCATCGCCGGAGCCCATGCCACGTCCGCCGGACACGATGATCTTGGCGGCGGTGAGTTCCGGGCGGTCGGACTTGGCGATCTCGCGGGAGACAAATGCGGATTTGCCGGAGTCGCCGACCGGAGTCACGGTCTCGACTGCCGCAGATCCGCCGGTCGCTGCAGCGTCAAAACCGGTGGTGCGCACGGTGATGACCTTGACCGGATCGGCCGATTGCACTGTTGCAATCGCATTGCCGGCGTAGATCGGACGCTCGAAGGTATCGGGGGAAACGACTTTGGTGATTTCGGAAATCTGGCCGACGTCAAGCTTCGCAGCGACGCGTGGCAACGCATTCTTGCCGAATGCGGTGGCAGGCGCGAGGATGTGCGAATATCCGCTGGCCAGCGCCAGTACCTGCTCGGCGACGTTTTCCGCGAGGCCGTCGGCGAACTGCGCTGCGTCAACAACCAGGACCTTGGTCACGCCTGCGATGCGGGAAGCGGCTTCCGCAGCACCGCCGCAATTCTGGCCAGTCACCAGGATGTGGACATCGCCGCCGCATTGGGTCGCGGCCGTAACGGTATTCAGTGTGCTTCCCTTGAGCGAAGCGTTGTCGTGTTCTGCAATTACAAGTGCGGTCATGATTTTTCCTGTAGGTTGATGAGCCCGCGCGGCAAAGCCGTCGCGCCGCTCAAAAAATGCTTAAATGACTTTCGCTTCGTTCTTGAGCTTGTTGACCAGTGTCGCAACGTCCGGCACGGTGATGCCTGCGGAGCGTTTCGGCGGCTCGGAAACCTTCAGTGTCTTCAGGCGCGGCGCGACATCGACGCCCAGATCGGCGGGCTTGACCACGTCCAGCGTCTTCTTTTTCGCTTTCATGATGTTCGGCAATGTCACGTAACGCGGTTCATTCAGGCGCAGGTCGGTGGTGACGATCGCAGGCAATTGCAGGGACAGGGTTTCAAGACCGCCGTCGACTTCTCGTGTCACTGTGGCCTTGCCGTCTTCGATGACGACCTTGGAGGCGAAGGTGGCTTGCGGCCAGCCCAGCAGCGCAGCCAGCATCTGGCCGGTCTGGTTGCAATCGTCATCGATTGCCTGCTTGCCGAGGATGATGAGTTGCGGCTGTTCCTTGTCGGCCAGCGCTTTCAACAGTTTCGCCACTGCCAAAGGCTGCAGCTCGGCGTCGGTTTCGACCAAAATACCGCGGTCGGCGCCGATCGCCATCGCGGTACGCAGGGTTTCCTGGCACTGTGTCACGCCGCAGGAAACAGCGACCACTTCGGTCACTTTGCCGCCTTCTTTCAAGCGGGTTGCTTCTTCCACCGCGATTTCGTCGAATGGATTCATCGACATTTTCACGTTGGCGATGTCAACGCCCGATCCGTCGGATTTGACGCGAACCTTAACGTTGTAGTCCACCACGCGTTTGACAGGAACCAAGACTTTCATAGCTGTGCCTTTGGAAAAAGATTGACGTAAACGTAAATAAGACAGGGATTATATGAGAGATTCTGCAAGCATGCCAAAATTTAGCACGATCGTTCTTTTTAACGGTAGAGAGTATGCACTAAATTGATGTAAAAAGCGAAAAATCAATTGGAGAAAAGGATCTAAATTCAATGCCTTGGCGAGCATGCGGCATTTATTTCGATGCGCATTGCACTAGCACAAAACATGGTGCTGGCGGGCCGGAAAGTCGGACGACTTTACTTGCGTTTCATGAAGAAGATGAACTCGCGCTCGTCGGCGCTGTGGGAGAGAAGCTCATTGCCGGTTTGCTTGGAGAAAGCCTGGAAATCACGCACCGAGCCTTTGTCGGTTGCCACGACTCGCAATATCTGGCCGCTCGTCATTTCCGCGAGCGCCTTCTTGGCCTTCAGAATCGGCAGCGGGCAATGCAGGCCGCGTGCGTCAAGCTCTTTATCAAATTCCATATTGGTGTTCCCGAAAAGAAGCAACGCTAGTGGAGCGAGCGATTCTACCCCAAAGCGGATCGCATTGGTGCGTCGCAACAAGGAGAACGGAATTCAGGAGGCCGGCCAGTCGAGAAATTCCACCGGCAAGCCGCGGGCGCGCATCCAGTCGGCCATCGCATAACCGGTTCCGGCCCGCCATGGCCGCAGCTTTTCCGGCGCGACCAGTCGGTAATCAACCAGTTCCTCCGACAACCGGATCTCGCCGGATGCTTTTACATGATAGGCGATGATCAATTCATTTTTGCGGATGAATTCATAGACGCCGATGAGACTGACTTCATCGGCATCCAGATTGGTTTCTTCCTTGAGCTCGCGGGCGATTCCCTGCTCAGGCGTCTCGCCCCGCTCCATGAATCCGGTAATGAGCGCGAATACCTTTTCCGGCCAGGCCGCGTTGCGCGCCAGCAGAATACGGCCCTCGACTTCCACCAGCGCCGCAAGGACCGGCAGCGGGTTGTCCCAATGCGTCCAGTGACCATCCGGGCAGGCGAGGCGGACCTTGCCGCCTTCACCCGCATCCGCCCGCTCGACCAGAGGGGCGGCACACATTGGGCAATATCGATAGTCCATGCAGGTACTCCCGCTCAGGTCAGAGTTATGCGCGCTCGCGCACCCAGCCAGCTACGCCGCCGAGCGCCTTCGGCAGTCCGGTCGGGTCGGTGCCCCCGGCCTGTGCCATATCGGGCCTGCCGCCACCCTTGCCGCCAACCTGCTGGGCGACGAAGTTCACCAGTTCTCCGGCCTTCACCTTCGATGTGGCGTCGGCGGTAACACCGGCGATCAGGCTGACCTTGCCGTCATTGACGGCTGCCAGCACGATCGCTGCGGTTTTCAGCTTGTCGCGGAGCTTGTCCATGGTGGAGCGCAACGTCGCCACGTCGGCGCCGTTCAGCGTTGCTGCCAGCACCTTGATGCCATTGACGTCGACCGCTTCAGCCAGCAGTTCGTCGCCCTGAGCGGAAGCGAGCTTGCCCTTGGCTGCGGCGAGCTCCTTCTCCAGCGCTCTGACCTGTTCGAGCATGCCGCCGATACGGGCGGAGATTTCCGACGGCGACGCCTTCAGCGTGCCGGCCACCTGGTTAACGGTCGATTCCAGGGACTGCAGATAGGCCAACGCGTTGTCGCCGGTGATCGCTTCGATACGGCGCACGCCGGCAGCCACGCCGCCTTCGGCAACCACCTTGAACAGGCCAATGTCGCCGGTACGCTGCACGTGGGTGCCGCCGCAAAGCTCGCGGCTGCTGCCGATGTCCAGCACCCGCACCTCGTCGCCGTATTTCTCGCCGAACAGCATCATCGCACCCGACTTTTGTGCTTCCTCGATTGCCATCACGCGAGCCTGCGTGGGATGGTTGGCGAGAATCTCCGCATTGACGATCGCTTCCACCTTGCGGATCTGTTCGTCTGTAAGAGGACCGTTGTGTGCGAAGTCGAAGCGTGTCCGATCGGCATTGACCAGCGAACCCTTCTGCTGCACATGGGGGCCGAGAACTTCGCGCAACGCCTTGTGCATCAGGTGGGTGGCGCTGTGGTTGCGAACAGTCTTGGCGCGCTTTTCCGCGTCAACGTTGGCGTTCATCACATCGCCAACCTTGATCGTGCCTTCAACGATACGCCCATGATGGCCGAATACGTCGGCCTGGATCTTCAGCGTGTCCTCGACCAGAAAGCGCGTGGCGGCATTGCGCAACTCGCCGGTGTCGCCGACCTGGCCACCGCTCTCGGCGTAGAACGGCGTATGGTCCAGCACCACGACCGCGTCGTCGCCGGAATTGGCCTGCTCCACCGCGGTACCGTCGACATAGATCGCGGTGACACGGGCGGTATCGTGAATCAGCTTTTCATAGCCGTGGAACGTGGTGGCGCTGCCACTGTATTCCAGGCCTTGCGCCATCTTGAACTTGCCGGCCTCGCGTGCGCGCTGACGCTGTTCGCCGAGCAGCACGTTGAATCGCGCCTCATCCACCGTCACGCCGCGCTCGCGGCAGACATCGGCGGTCAGGTCAACCGGGAAACCATAGGTGTCATGCAGCTTGAATGCGGTATCGCCGTCGATCTGCTTTGCACCCGACGCAAGCGCCCGGTCGAGGATTTCCATGCCGTTGGCGATGGTGCGGAAGAAGGCTTCTTCTTCCTGCTTCAGCACTTCGGTCGCGCGCTTTTCGTTCTGGCGCAGTTCGGGATAGGCGTTGCCCATTTCGGCGACGAGCGCCGGCACCAGCGAATGGAAAAACGGCTTGCGCGCGCCGAGCTTGTAGCCGTGACGGATTGCGCGGCGGGCGATGCGACGCAGCACGTAGCCGCGACCGGCGTTGCTCGGGATGACGCCATCGACCACGATGAATGTGCAGGCGCGGATATGGTCGGCAATCACCTTCAACGAAGGCGAATTCACATCGTACCCGCTTGCGCCGACCGCATCGACCGCCTTCCTCGCGGCAGCGAGCAGATTCACGAACAGATCGATCTCATAGTTGGAATTCACGCCCTGCATCACCTTGGTGATGCGTTCCAGGCCCATGCCGGTATCGACGCTCGGCTTGGGCAGCTTATGCATGACGCCCGCTTCGTCGCGGTTGAACTGCATGAAGACGTTGTTCCAGATTTCAACATAGCGGTCGCCGTCTTCGTCCGGCGAGCCTGGCGGACCGCCTGGCACGTCAGGGCCGTGATCGTAAAAGATTTCGGTGCAGGGGCCGCAGGGACCGGTGTCACCCATCATCCAGAAGTTGTCGGATGCATAGCGTGCGCCCTTGTTGTCGCCGATACGCACGATGCGCTCGGCCGGCACGCCGACCGTCTTGTTCCAGATCTCGTAGGCCTCGTCGTCTTCCGCGTACACGGTGACCCACAGTTTTTCCTTCGGCAGCTTGAAGACTTCCGTCAGCAATTCCCATGCGTACTGGATCGCGTCATGCTTGAAGTAGTCGCCGAAGCTGAAGTTGCCCAGCATTTCGAAGAAGGTGTGATGACGCGCGGTGTAGCCGACGTTTTCCAGGTCATTGTGCTTGCCGCCGGCGCGGATGCATTTCTGCGATGTGGTCGCACGGGTGTAAGGACGCTTGTCGAAGCCGAGGAAAACATCCTTGAACTGGTTCATGCCGGCGTTGGTGAACAGCAGCGTGGGGTCGTCGCCGGGAACGACCGGGCTGGACGCGACAATCGTGTGGCCCTTGGATTCAAAAAACTTCAGGAATTTATCGCGGATTTCAGACGAGTTCATGGTCGATGGAGGAAAAATGGCAAGCATGCAAACCGTTGATTATACGTGATAAGCCCCCTATGAAGCCTGCCGGACGGCTGGCAGATCCCCGTTCTCCGGAGCGGGTCGGACGTTGCTTTTTCGTCAACCGCGGCGAGACGTAAATCGTGGAACGCCTGCATTTCAGCGTGAAGAGAGCCGGCTACACGCCGAAACCCGGGCCGATCAGGTCAATCCGGTCGGTGCAGAACGCATCGACACCCCACCGCAATATTTCCTGTGCGCGTGCCGGATCATTGACCGTATAACAAAACAAGCCATACCCGGCCGTCTTGACGGCGCTTGCCTGCGTGGAGGTGAGGTTCTTGTGGTTGGTATGCAAGGCGCATGCGTCGAGCGCCTGCAAGCGCGCAAGCCAGTCGTCCGGGATGGTGTCGACAAGATAGCCTCGCGGGATGCCGGGCGCGGACTGGCGTGCGGCCGCCAACGCATCAAACGAAAATGACGAGAAAAGCGGAAGGTCCGCCGGGCCGGCGTGCGCAGCGAGTTCATCGGCAAACAGGCGGGCCGTGGTTTCCGCAACGACATGACCGGTCTGTTCATCGGCGCCGGGGGACGGTTTGATTTCCACGTTCATCCATATCCCGTTCTGCCTGCAGTACCGCACCACCTCTTCGAACGTCGGCACCGGTTCGCCGGCGAACCGGCTGTCCAGCCAGGCGCCTGCGTCCATCACTGCCAAATCCTTCGCCAGCGTATCCGCTACCCTGCCCCTGCCTGGAACCGTCCGCCCGAATTGCGGATCGTGCATCAGCACTGGAATGCCATCCCCGGACAGCATGACGTCGAATTCAACGGCACGGAATCCATACTGCATGCCGCAACGCATTGCCGCGAGCGTATTCTCAGGAGCAAGGGTGCCGCCGCCGCGGTGCGAAATGATTTTCGGATAAGGCCACATGATGATTCGCCGTTATTAACAATGGGACATAGTCTAATCGGAAGCGGCGATCGCGTGGATCGGGATGACATCAAAGCACTTCCTGTTTGACAGGGTTAAAATCGGCGAGCGTTTCCCCTCCTTCCACCACTACACCGGTAACCGACCCATGGCCGACTCACCCCTGAAAAAAGCATTGGGACACCTGCGTGTCCTTGACCTGACCCGCGTCCTCGCCGGACCGTGGTGTGCGCAAAACCTGGCCGATCTCGGCGCCGATGTGATCAAGATCGAGCGGCCGGGCGCCGGTGACGATACCCGGTCCTGGGGACCTCCCTACCTGCGCGACGAACAGGGCAACGACACCACCGAAGCGGCTTATTACCTCGCCGCCAACCGCGGCAAGCGTTCCGTTACCGTGGACATCGCCAGCCCGGAAGGCCAGGACATCGTGCGCCGGCTGGCAAGGCAGTCGGATGTCATCCTGGAAAACTACAAGGTCGGACAGTTAAAGAAATACGGCCTGGACTATGAATCATTAAGGAAAGAAAAGCCGGACCTGATTTACTGCTCGGTCACCGGCTTCGGCCAGGACGGCCCCTATGCGCAGCGTGCCGGCTACGATTTCATCATCCAGGGCATGGGCGGCTTCATGTCCATCACCGGCGAGCGCGACGACATGCCGGGCGGCGGGCCGCAGAAAGCGGGCGTCGCCATTTCCGACCTGATGACCGGCATGTACGCCACCATCGCAGTGATGGCGGCGCTGGCCCACCGCGACCGGACCGGCGAAGGCCAGTACATCGACATGGCGCTGCTCGACGTGCAGGTCGCCATGCTCGCCAACATGAACACCAACTATCTCGCCAGCGGCAATCCTCCGAAGCGCTGGGGCAATGCGCATCCCAACATCGTTCCCTACCAGACCTTCCCGACATCCGACGGCCACATCATCGTGGCGGTCGGCAACGACGGGCAGTACCGCAAGTTTGTTGGCGCCGGCGGCCGGCCCGACCTGGCCGAGGATGAACGGTTTGCAACCAACCCGATGCGGGTGCGCCATCGCGACGTGCTGGTGCCCTTGCTGGCGGAAATGGTGAAGACGAAAACCAAGCAGGAATGGATCGACCTGCTGGAATCGGCAGGCGTGCCCTGCGGTCCGATCAACAATCTCGACGGGGTATTCGTCAACCCGCAGGTGACGGCGCGAAACATGCAGGTGGACCTGCCGCATCCAACCGCCGGCAAGGTAAAACTGGTCGGCAGCCCGATGAAAATGTCGGTGACGCCGCCGTCGTATGACCTGCCGCCGCCGCTGCTGGGGCAGCACACCGAGGATGTGCTGCGCGAGGTCCTCGGGATGGGGGAGGAAGAAATCGGCCAATTGCGCGGCAAAGGCGTCGTCTGATCCTGCCCGGGGTGCTGCCGCCTGCCGCATTCCGGCGCGGACAGGTCTGTCGTTTGCTTTGATCGATCCAAGTCGAACCCACACGAAAGGCAACACCGCCATGCCTGATTTCAACTGGACCAACCCCTATCCTTCGATCCGTACGCCGCTTTTCGCACGCAATGTCGTGTCCACGTCCCAGCCGCTGGCAGCCCAGGCCGGCCTGCGCATGCTGATCAAGGGCGGCAACGCGGTCGATGCGGCAATTGCCGCCGCGGCGGCGCTGGTCATCGTCGAGCCGGTATCGTGCGGACTTGGCGGCGATGCGTTCGCCATCCTGTGGGACGGCGAACGATTACACGGCCTGAACGCCTCCGGTCCCGCGCCCGCCGCATGGACGCCGGACTATTTCAACCGCAAGCACGGCGGCAAGATACCGCATCGCGGCTG
The DNA here is from genome assembly GCF_035944575.1 of Noviherbaspirillum sp. Taxonomy (GTDB): domain Bacteria; phylum Pseudomonadota; class Gammaproteobacteria; order Burkholderiales; family Burkholderiaceae_D; genus Noviherbaspirillum. The sequence continues at coordinate 11,979 of NZ_DASZBA010000012.1, read as the reverse complement.
GGATGCGGTCACCGTGCCGGGCGTCATTGCCGGCTGGGTGGCGCTCTCGGACAAATTCGGCAAACTGCCGTTCGCCGACCTGCTGGAACCGGCCATCGAATTGGCGGCGCGCGGCCACATGGTGACGCCCATCGTGCAGCACAAATGGAGCGCGGCGGTGCCCCTGCTCAAAAAACAACCCGGCTTCGCCCAGACCTTCATGCCCCATGAAAGAGCGCCCCTGGTCGGCGAGTTGTTTCGGTTCGAGGATGCGGCCCGGACACTGACGCGCATTGCAGAAAGTCACGGTGACGATTTCTACCGTGGCGAGCTGGCGGAAGCGATCGTCAGGGACGCCAGGCACAACGGCGCCGTGATGGCGCTGGATGACTTGTCGGGTTATGCGCCGGAATGGGTCGAGCCGCTACAGAAGGATTATGCCGGCCATACCTTGCATGAAATACCGCCCAACGGCCAAGGCATCGCGGCGCTGATGGCGCTGGGCATTGTGGAGCAGCTTGATGTGACACGCTACCCGGTCGACTCCGCCGACAGCCTGCATTTGCAGATCGAAGCGATGAAACTCGCGTTTGCCGATACCTATCAATGGGTCACCGACAGCCGCTATATGACTACAGTGACCGCCGCCCACTTGCTTGACGATGGCTATCTGGCCGACCGGGCGAAGCAGATCGATATGCGCCGTGCCGGGGAGTTTCAGCATGGCACGCCACCGAAAGGCGGTACGGTCTACCTCACTGCCGTCGACGAAAGCGGCATGATGGTGAGCTTTATCCAGTCCAATTACATGGGATTCGGTTCCGGCGTAGTCGTCCCGGGAACCGGCATCAGCCTGCAAAACCGCGGTTACGGCTTTTCGCTCGATCCCTCGCATCCCAATTGTGTTGCGCCAGGGAAGCGGCCGTTCCACACCATCATCCCGGGTTTCCTTACCAAAGACGGACAGCCCCGGATGAGCTTTGGCGTCATGGGCGGGAATATGCAGCCGCAGGGACACCTTCAGGCAATCGTCCGCATGTTGTCCTATCACCAGCAGCCTCAGGCCGCCTGCGACGCCCCGCGCTGGAAAGTGAATACCGGCATATCCGTCGACATGGAAACCACCATCCCTGCGGATGTGGTTGCCGGATTGCTCGCACGCGGACACAAAATCGAACGGATTGCCGACAGCTACATGGATTTCGGTGCCGCCCAATTTGCGTGGAAATTGCAGGACGGCTATGTCGTTGCCAGCGACCCGCGGCGGGATGGCCAAGCAGTCGGTTTTTAACAGACTACTCGCAAGACCGCGCAAATTACCGGCTCGGGTAGTCCGGTACCTCAATCCCCTCGCTCCGAAACAGCAACGTTTCACGGCTGAAAACCGGCATTTCGTCGCAATCTGCTGTCGTGCGTCCTCGCGCCTGACGAAAATGTTCCCATCAAATCACTTATCGGGAGCACGTCATGGAATTTACCCCTGTCATCCTCGCACACATCGCCGCCGCCATCGCGGCCGTCGTACTGGGCGGCGCTGCCCTGCTGATGAAAAAAGGCACCCGGACGCATCGCCTGTTCGGACGCGCCTGGGTTGCGCTGATGCTGGCCGCCGCCGTTATCTCGTTCTGGATCCGTCGGAATGGTGAATTTTCGCCGATCCATATTCTGTCGGTCATCACGATCGTCGGTCTCGGCATGTCAATCTACGCCGTCATGCACGGCAACATCAGCGCCCACCGGCGCGGCATGACGGCCACCTATGTCAGCCTTGTGATCGCCGGCGCATTCACGCTGCTGCCGCAGCGCCGCCTCGGATACCTGGTATGGCATTCGGTCGGTTTAATCTAAGGAGATGAAAATGGATACATCAATCAAATACCAGGACGCCAAGCGGGTGGTGGAACGCAAACTCGGTTTCTACACCCACTTGTCGGTGTATGTGATCGTAAATACCGGGCTGATCGCTCTTAATATTGCGCAGGACTCCGGCCGGCCTTTTGCCATCTTCCCATTATTGGGTTGGGGAATCGGGTTACTATTCCACGGGCTGGCGGTATTTCTTCATGGCCCGAAGGCCGCCTGGAAGCGACGCATGATCGACAAGGAAATGAAAAGACAGCTCGACGCACTCCCGGAATGAATCTGTTTTCTGAATCGGTAGGACACCCCTATCCACGCCTGCGCCGCTTCGCCATCGACATGGCGATTACCGCTGTCTTCAATTTGGTCATCGCCCTCATCATTACGTATGTGATGCGGGTGCATACCAGTTTCGTCGTCAATCTGGTGGTCTCGATGTGCATCGGTATCCTGGCCGTGACCTTTGTCGATGGCGGCCGGCTGCTGCTATGGGGATTGGGGAAGCCGCCGAAAATACCGTTCATTCTGTTGGTCGTGGCGGGATTGCCGGCCGCGCAGCAACTTGGAAAGCTGATCGCGGCGCAATTCACCGGGATTCCGGCCAGTTACTTCTTTGGAGCGCATCAGCAGAATCCGGCCGGCTACATCGTCGTGACCCTGCTGGTGAGCCTGTTCATTACCTGGTTCTTCTGGAACCGCAGCGCCCTCGCCTATCTGAAGGCGGAAGCCGAGGTGGAAAAGGCACGGGCCGCCGCCATCGAAAAGCAGGCTCTTCAGGCCCAGCTCCAACTGCTGCAGGCACAGATCGAACCCCACATGCTGTTCAACACACTAGCCAATCTGCAGGGACTGATCGCGGTCGACCCGCCGCGCGCCCAGCAGATGCTCGACCAGTTGATTCTCTATCTTCGCGCCACGCTGTCGTCATCGCGGGCGGAGCAGACCACGCTGGGACAGGAATTCGCGTTGATGGAAGCCTATTTGGGCTTGATGAAAGTCCGTCTCGGCGGCCGCCTGTCGTACACGCTGCATCTGCCTGATGATTTGCGCGATCGCAGGCTGCCGCCGATGCTGCTGCAACCCCTGGTCGAAAACGCGATCAAGCACGGCATTGAACCGAAGATCGAGGGCGGCCACATCGATGTGCAGGCGGTAACGGAGAACGCGGCGCTGATGCTGACAGTGCGCGACACCGGTCTCGGCCTGCGCGACGCCGGCGCCACCTCCGGCACCCGGGTCGGCATGGCCAACCTGCATGATCGGCTGCAAGCGCTCTACAACGGCAACGCTTCGTTCTCCCTGACACCCAATCATCCCGAGGGCGCCATCGCCCGATTCATCCTGCCGCTATGACGACCACATCCGTACGTGCATTGATCGCCGAAGACGAACCGGTCCTGGCCTATGCGCTGGTGCAGGCGCTGCAGCGCTTATGGCCGACCTTGCATATCGGCGGCGTGGCGGAAAACGGCGTCGCCGCCGTCCGTGAAGCGCTGGCCTTGCGACCGGATATTCTCTTCCTCGACATCAAGATGCCCGGCAAGACGGGATTGGAAGCAGCACAGGAACTCGCGGAGGATTGGCCGGACGGCACGCCCTTCCCTCTGGTCGTGTTCGTCACCGCCTATGACGAATATGCGCTGCAGGCATTCGAGCATGCGGCCGCCGATTACGTACTCAAACCGATCAGTGACGCGCGCCTGGAAAAAACGGTGTCAAGACTGCAGGCGCGGCTCGGACAAACCAAGGAGCGCGGGCAGGAACTCGCACGTATCGTCAATCAGCTGCGTTCACTGGTTCCTCCCGCTCCGGCCGACTCCGAGCGATTGAGCTTCATACGCGCAGCGGTCGGCAATCAAGTACGGATGATCCCCGTTACGGAGGTGCTCTATTTCGAAGCGACCGACAAATATGTGAACGTCGTCACCGCTGATAACGAATCCCTGATCCGTACCAGCCTCAAGGAACTGCTCCCCCAGCTGGACGACAAGCAATTCTGGCAAATCCATCGCGGCACGGTAGTGAATGCCCACCGCATCGAAGCCGCAGTGCGGGACGAGAGCGGCAAGCTTTTCGTCCGGCTGCGAGGCTATCCCAGAACGCTTCCGGTCAGCCGCTTGTTCGCACATCTGTTCAGACAGATGTGAAGGCGGCGGGTATCGACCAAACGCACAAGCCTGTAATAGTCAACCGCTCGGTCTACCGCTTGAACAGCGGCAGGTCTGAAGATGAAAAGCACGATCGTTCGCTAAAGATGCGCCACAACGCCTGTGGAAGTCTCCGCGCCGCCACGCTTCAAATTTAATACAGTGTTTCGTTGTGCAACACCCGTATTTCGCATATAAATATTGGCTTGAAGAAATAATAGCTTTTTCACGCCTCGGAGCACACCGATATGAAGGCACTGCGAAGTCTTAAACTTTCCTATCGCTTCGGAATTTTGATAGGTTTATTCTCACTAGGCTTCGTCATCTATGGCGCATGGTCGTTTATGACGCTGAACAATCTTAAGGTCAATGGTCCGGTTTACCAGCGCATCGTGCAGGGCAAGGACCTGATCGCAGATGTCCTGCCTCCGCCGGAATACATTATCGAATCCTATCTTGTCACCCTTCAGCTGGCGGCGAGTGACGACAAGGCGGAGCAGGATGCACTCGCCGCCCGACTCAAGACGTTGAAAGCGGATTACGACACCCGCCACGAGTTCTGGTTGAAGGAGCAACTCGACAGTAACCTTTCCGACATCTTCCTGCGCCAGGCGCATCAACCGGCCATGGCTTTCTATGCAGCCGCCTTCGATGAACTCATTCCGGCGGCGCAAAAAGCAGACAACGCTGGCGTTGCCGCAGCAATGGTGCGTCTGAAGGCCTTCTATGCAACCCATCGCGCGGCAGTCGACGAAGTCGTTACGCTGACCACCAAGCGTATTGCCGAAGACGAAAGCATGGCAAAGGAGCGCATCGAATCCGCCACCCTCCTCTTGATGTTGATCCTTGCCGCATCGCTCGGCGCCAGCGTGCTGGTCGCTGCGGTCATCGTGCGCGGCCTGCTGACCGACCTCGGCGGGGAACCGCATTACGCAGTCGAAATCACTCGTCAGATTGCATCGGGAGATCTGACGATGGACATCGCAGTCAAGAATAATGATCAGCAAAGCCTGCTGTATTCGATGAAGTCGATGCAGGCGGTATTGGCCGACACGGTCGCAGCCATCAAGGCGGCAGTCGAATCGGTCAGTACCGGGTCGCACCAGATCGCCGCCGGCAACTTCGATCTGTCGGCGCGTACCGAACACCAGGCCAGCTCGCTTGAGCAAACCGCCGCTTCGATGGAAGAACTGACCGGCACCATCAAGCAAAATGCCGAAAGTGCACGCCGGGCGAGCGATCTCGCGAACTCGGCATCCAATGTCGCCGTCAAGGGCGGGGCAGTGGTATCGGAAGTGGTTGCAACGATGCAGTCTATCGATGCATCAGCAAAGAAAATAGTCGACATCATCAGCGTAATCGATGGCATCGCGTTTCAGACCAACATTCTGGCGCTGAACGCGGCTGTAGAGGCAGCCCGCGCAGGCGAGCAAGGAAGAGGATTTGCCGTGGTGGCCGCAGAGGTGCGCGTGTTGGCGCAGCGATCAGCCGCCGCTGCGAAGGAAATCAAGGCCCTGATTGGCGATTCCGTTGAAAGAGTCGGCACGGGCGCACGCCTTGTCGATCAGGCCGGCTCGACCATGGAGGAAGTGGTAGCGAGCATCCAGCGCGTCAGCGGCATCATCAGCGAAATCGCGTCCGCAAGCGTTGAGCAGCAAACCGGTATCGAACAGGTGAACCAGGCAATGAGCCAGATGGATCAGGTTACCCAACAGAATGCCGCTCTGGTCGAGGAAGCGTCGGCGGCCGCGAAATCCTTGCAGGATCAGGCAAATCATCTGACGCAAACAGTCGCCCGTTTCAAAGCCGACGGCGCTGCGCAATCTGCATTGCCGGCTCCGGTACTTCGACTTACATGACCCGGCCATAGCGCCGCACCAATGGAAACATCCAACCAAACGTCGATGTGGTGTCGCACGCGGCATGCTTGGTTGGATGCATGTCGGATGGCCGTGCAAAAGCGGCAGCCGACTTGTTCTCTCTCTTGATCATTTCCACGCAAGCTGCCCGACGCATACCCTGCCTGGCGGTGGCTATCAACCGTTTACCCAATTTCCTCGAGCGGCGATATTTGTATCACTCTACAATACACGGTATTATATAATGATACATAAAGCGCGTACGTGGGCTCGTCGCTTCTGGCGACCATGTCTTTTTGCAAAGGGAAACAGATGGACAATCAACAGTCGAACACAAATTTTTCTCCTGACGGGAAGTTGCTGCCTTCCTGGCGTGACGCCAACGTGCCGGATGGCTTCACCTTGGTTGCGGTGGGCGACCTGGTAATTGATGACGTATTGTCGCCACGCTTGAAAATGGAGTCACCCGAGTTGATCGACTTGCTTCAAAGTGCGCACGTCACTTTCGGCAACTTCGAAAGCACCGCTATCGATCTTCGCAAGTTCGGCGGCTATCCCGAAGCCGAATCCGGCGGCTCATGGCTGATCAGCTCGCCACGTGTTCCGCAAGACCTCAAGGCGATGGGCTTCAACCTGCTGGGCCGTGCAAACAATCACACCACCGATTGGGGTGTAAAAGGCATGCGCCAGACTGATGATCTGCTGGAAAAAGCCGGCATTGTCCATGCCGGAACGGGCGAAACACTTGCCGAAGCACGTGCGCCAAGATTTCTAAGCACGTCCGCCGGGCGCATCTCCCTGGTATCCATTGCCTCCCGCTTTGAAGCGATGTCCCGCGCGACCGATCCGCTCGGGCAAATCCCCGGCCGTCCGGGGGTCAATGCATTGCGAACCACCCGCTACGTGTTGGTATCGCCATCCCAGCTGGAACAACTGGCAGCGATACGTGACGCGCAACCGAAGGGCTCGGTGAGAGCGTCGATCATGGCCTCCGATCAAAAGACCGGTACTGTTACTCTATTTGGTACCCAGTACCGCGCGAAGCCGGATATTGGTGATTCTCTGGAATTCACCGTCTCGATGCATGAAAACGACCTGATGGAAATACTGCGCAACATCCGCCAGGGGAAGCAGACGTCCGACTTCTCGGTTGTCACCATGCATACCCATGAACCGGGAAACTATAGCGACGTTCCGCCGGACTTCCTGCCGGTACTGGCCCGCCAGGCGATCGACAACGGAGCCGACGCATTCATCGGTCACGGCCCTCACCGACTTCGCGGCATCGAAATCTACAAGAAAAAACCGATTTTTTACTCACTCGGGAATTTCTTCTTCATGGAAAATACGCAGCAGCCGCTGACCCGTGACGCGTTTGAAAAAGGCCATATCGATCCCTATGCGATGACCGAGGCGGAATTCCTGGAATACAAACGGGTGAAAGGTGTGTTTGGCGAGCGGGTCTGGTACGAGAGCGTCGTCACGCGCAACCGATACGACAAGGTCGGAAATCTCAAAGAGATTTTTCTCTACCCAATTGAAATGCATTGGGAAAACGCTCGCGACGCGGACCGCGGCATTCCACATATCGCCTCGCCGACCGCATCAAAACGCATTCTCGACACATTGCAACGGCTTTCAGATCCCTATGGAACAAAAATAAGCGTCGTTAATGATATCGGCGTCATCCGAGTCTCCGACGACTGACTCCATCGCCTGATCGTCCCCTCCCGCATCAAACACACCATTTCTCAGTCCGGCGCGCTTCGCGCCGGGCTCCCCTCCCCGCCGTGCCCTCCTGAATATACCCGCCAGAAAATAACAAAAAACTATTTGACGTCGTATCATTGTTCGATATATTGTATCGTTAGATGATACGTCAACCCAACGCCGATAGGAGAAAACAATGCGCAGTACATTGAAAGGCAAGGCCCTGATTGCAGCAATGGCAGCGGCCTGTATGATCAGTTTGCCAGCCGTGGCGGCTGATCTGAAGATCGGCTTCAAGTCCGATATCACCTCCGCAGACCCGCACGTCCTGAGCGGCGCCAATCGAAACCTTTGGGCGCATATCTACGAAGGCCTCGTTGAGCAGGACGAAAATCTCAGGCCAAAACCGGCGCTGGCAGTATCATGGAGCACCGTCGATCAGACCACCTGGGAATTTAAACTGCGTCCGAACGTCTCCTTCCACAATGGCGCGACACTGACCGCGGACGATGTCAAATATTCGATCGAACGCGCAATCGCTCTCAAAGGCCCTCGAACTTTCCGCACCTATCTCAAGGGCATCGAATCGGTCAACGTTGCCGGCCCCCTCACGGTCCGCATCAAGACGAACGGTCCACAGCCGAATCTTGCAGACAATCTCAGCCTGATCGCCATCATTCCGAAGTCACTGGGCGCAGATGTGCCGGAAGAAAGCTTTGCAAAAGGGGCCACGGCAATCGGCACAGGTCCTTACAAGTTCGGCACCTGGGAACACGGCCAGCGAGTGACTTTTACACGCAACGCAAATTACTGGGGCGCGAAGGAACCGTGGGACAACGTTATTTTCCAGATTCTCGCCCGTGATCCGGCCCGCGCTTCGGCGCTGCTGGCCGGAACCGTGGACCTCATCGATGGCGCAACATCGAAAGTAGCGGATTCGTTCGGACAAGGCGGCAAATTCGAGATGGCATCGACCACCTCTTACATGCTCAACTACATTCAACTAGACCACTTCCGCGACAACTCCCCTTATATCAAATCCAATACCGGCGCACCGCTGCCGAAGAACCCTCTCCGCGACTTGAAGGTTCGCCAGGCGATCATGCATGCAATCAATCGCGACGGCATCATCAAATTCCTGATGAAAGGCGACGGAGAAGCTGCAAACCAGTATGTGCCGAAAACCTTCTTTGGCTATGATCCTTCGCTCAAACTTCCGCCTTTCGATCTTCAAAAGGCCAAATCACTGCTGGCCGAAGCAGGATATGCGGACGGCTTCAAAATGACTATGCACTGCACCAACGACCGCTACGTCAATGACGCGAAGATGTGCGAAGCGGTGGCGCAGTCGCTCAACCAGATCGGCTTGAAGGTCGAGCTCTCGACAATGCCCTATTCAGTCTTCATCGGCCGTGCGACGAAGGGTGACAACGGCGCGTCGGAGTTCAGCTTTTTCATGGTGGGTACCGGCGCGGTGACTGGCGATTCCCTGCAACCGCTATCTTCCATTGCCCACACCGTGGATGCAAAGAGCGGCTTCGGCGCAAACAACTATGGCCAATACAGTAATAAGGAAGTGGATTCCCTGATCGAAAAAGCGGCTGTGACGCTCGACGAAAAAGCACGTACGGGTCTGCAACAAACCGCAGCACAGAAAGCGTTGCTGGATGGCGCAATCATTCCGCTGATTCACGTGAAGGCATCGTGGGCATTCAAGAAAGGGTTAGCCATCACCCCACGAAGCGACGGTTTCACACATGCCATGAACATCCGGGAAACCAGCGCCAAGTAACACCCCGCTCCCGACGACATCGATGCAGATGGCTACTGCACCTCTACCAGGTGCAGTAGCCAGAGCGCGCGCTTTTGCCCCGTCACATCCGTTGCTGTGCCTCCGCGTACTGCATCCGTCAGTGCTTGACCTGTAGTCAACCCAAGGGTGTCCAGCGCACTGCTTTCAACATGTTCTGCTCGCGCACACAAAAGTAAAGTCCGTAGAAGGAAAACCATGTCAACGCTGAATCTCAAGCGCTTCGCAACTGAAAACTCCGCACCAAACTCCAGCACTGTATCAATCGATTCCGGTGGAAACTCCCCCCCCGGCGAGTATGACGTCACGATTGTTCGCGACATCATGGTTCCCACGCGCGACAACATCAATCTTGCTACAGATGTCTATTTTCCTTCTCGCAACGGTAAAGCCGTCGATAGGCCTTTTCCTGTCATCCTCGAACGCACTCCTTACGGCAAACATATCCGTAGCCGCAGCGAACGGTCGGTAGGCATGGAAGTGCCGATGGAGCGCGATGTGGTGGCATCTTTCTTCGCACGACAGGGATACGTCGTCGTGTATCAAGATTGCCGTGGAAGACATAAATCCGGAGGAGAGTTTGTCAAATACACCAGCGAAGGCGACGACGGCTACGACACCTGCACATGGATACTTCAACAGCCGTGGTGCAACGGACGCATTGGCACGAAAGGATTGTCGTACGCTGCCCATACGCAGGCTGCACTCGCAAGTCTGTCTGCGCCCGGCATTGTCGCCATGTTTATGGATTCCGGCGGCTTTTCAAATGCCTATCAAGGCGGAATCCGGCAAGGCGGCGCTTTCGAACTCAAGCAAGTGACATGGGCGCTCAAGTACGCGCTCGAAAGCCCGGCGATCAAGTCCGACCAGGAAAAGCTTATCGCACTTAAATCGGTGGACATCAAGGACTGGGCGCACCGTACGCATCTCTGGAGGCAGGGAAATTCGCCATTGACCCTTGCTCCGGAATATGAAGACTATCTGTTCGACCAGTGGCAACGCGGTGTATTCGACGAATACTGGAAGCAGCCCGGACTATACGCGGAAGGCTACTATGACAAGTTTTCAGATGCAGCCATGGTGATCATGTCGTCGTGGTACGACGTGTACTCCCGTACTGCAACGGAAAACTATGTCGGCCTTTCAAAGCTGAAAAAGAAACCTGTTTGCCTGATTCTGGGTCCATGGACTCACGGAAATCGCTTCCTATCCTACGCCGGCGATGTTGATTTCGGGCCGGAGGCAGTGATCGACGGCAATCTCGCCAAGGATCACCTGCACCTGCGCCTTGAATGGTTCGACCGCTTCCTGAAACAGGACGGCAAGGATGGCGAAGCCGTGCCGAGAGTCAAGCTGTTCGTCATGGGCGGCGGCAGTGGTCTCAAGAACGCCGATGGCCGGATGATGCACGGCGGTCACTGGCGCGAGGAAAGCGACTGGCCGCTTCCGGATACGTGTTGGACGCCTTACTATCTGCGGGCAGACAGGTCGGTAGCGACACAGAAACCGAGCGATGACGACGCAAGTCTGACATACCGTTTTGATCCTCGCAATCCGATGCCGACGGTTGGCGGCGCGGTGACATCCGGTGAACCACTGATGTTCGGCGGCGCATTCGATCAGCGAGAGGGTCCCAAGGTATTCGGCTCACAGCCCCCCTACCGAACACTCGCCGAGCGCCCGGACGTACTGGTATTCGAGACCGAACCACTGGAAGAGGATGTAGAAGTCACAGGCCCGGTCAAGGCAACGCTCTGGGTTTCATCGAACTGTTTGGACACCGACTTCACCTTCAAGCTGATCGATGTCCATCCGGCCAAGGAAGACTTTCCCGAAGGATTTGCAATGAACATTACGGACGGCATCCTGCGCGCCCGCTACCGCGATTCATGGGAACGTCCAATGCAAATGGAACCGGGCGAAGTGTATCGCATCGAGATCGACGCTTTTCCGACCAGCAATCTATTCAAACGAGAACATAAGATTCGGATCGATATTTCAAGTAGTAATTTTCCACGCTTTGACATCAATCCCAACACCGGTGAACCGGACGCCAGTTCACCTGTTTGCCGGGTTGCCACCAATACCATCTACCTTGACGCGGAACGGCCATCCCACCTGACGCTGCCGGTGATCCCGAGTCGGAAAAAGTAGTCAAGCTAACACAACTGAGCGGGAGCCGTGAATCGCTCCTCCCGCTCCTTTCGATCAAGTGCGATCACCTGGCCATTCGCTAGCCTGATGCATTGAGTGCCCCAACCTGTTTTGCTGATCAATCATCCGCTGTTCGCCCATCAAAATAGCCCGCAGAAAAAGCAACCATAGTAAAGGGCAGGGTTACCAAGACGAACACCTCAACAGCTAACCAGATCGTCCGTCGCATTCTTGAAGATCGGTTTGTATCTATAGCACCGAAGCACGAACGCCCGTCACGACACACCAGCAAACTGCAATCGCCATAGACGAGCGTAAGCGCGTTGCAGACCATATGCGACAAAGGTGCTCTTCGCAACGCGCGCATGCGCTTGTATGCGCTGCCCCTTATTTAGGCTAGAGCGCTTTCGGTCTGACTGTGCAAGGCGAGGCCGAGGTGGTTTGCTTGCGGAACAAGGGT
>NZ_DASZBA010000011.1:0-3973 GCF_035944575.1 Noviherbaspirillum sp. | reverse complement strand
ACCGACCGGGTCGCGCTGATCCGTGATGCGGTCGGCCCCGAAACCGTCATCGTGCTGATCGAGAACGGCGTGGAGATCGAAGACGAAATCGCCGAGGCATTCCCCGACAATGAGCTCATCAGCGCCCTTGCCTTCGTGCAGGTCAGCAGGATCGCGCCCGGCAAGGTCAGGCACTACGCCTTCGGTGATCTCACCTTCGGCAACTATCCGTCCGGCGTCACCGACCGCGCACGCACCCTGGCGGCGATGTTCGAGAAGAGCGGCATCAAGATCACCCTGGCGGACAACGTGGTGACGGCCCGCTGGCAGAAATGCCTGTGGAACGCGGTGTTCAATCCGGCATCGGTGATGGGTGGCGTGCTCGACACCGACGATATGCTCAATGCCGAGGAAGGCGAATCGTTCGTCCGGCGCGCAATGCGCGAGGTATGCGACGTCGCTGCGGCGACCGGTCATCCGCTGCCGCCGCAGCTCGTCGATCAATATATCGAAGGCACGCGCAAAGCCCCGCCCTACAAGACCAGCATGGCGCTCGATTACGAGAACGGCCGTCCGATGGAAACCGAAATCATTCTGGGTAACGCCGTGCGGGCCGGACGACGCGAAAACGTCCCGATTCCGATGCTGGAGACCCTGTATGCGTTGATGAAGATGGTGGAGCGAAAAGCCGCGAAAGCGGCCAGGTCGGCCTAGAACGCGTTTGATAAGGTTGCGAGCGGTTTGTCGTTGCTACTGGGAGCGCAGGCGTACGGAGATGCGCGAAGCACCGCGAGCGCAGCGCCGAACTGCGCAGTCCCTATCAGAAACCACCTAGCGGGAGAACAGATTGATCCGCCCGACCGGCTTGAATTTGCCCGCGTCAAACGTGGTCACGACAATCTCGCCCGGCGCCGGATATACACCGGTAAGCGCCTGGACATTCACCGCATGGGTGACCAGAACCAGGTTGCCCGGGGTGGCGCGCTTCCCGGTATTGCCGGCATAGGCAATCACCTCGCGAATTTTCGCCTCATCGGATTTTTCCCGGTCATTGAACATTGAATCGATCATCGGCGCCGGGGTCGCCTTCCCGAATGCCAGCATCGCCGTGTCGACACAGCGGCACCAACGGCTCGTCAGCACCTCCGACACCGGAATGGCGCGGCTGCGAAAGGCTTCCCCGATGGCCTTTGCATCTGCCCTGCCCTGCGCGGATAGATTACGCTGGGTGCTGCAGGCGCCAATCACGAAGCCCTCGGGATCGCCGACCCCCGGTTCGGTCACCGCATGGCGGATGAATACCACGCGATTGCCACTTTTCAGGGACGACCAGGCATCCTCGCTGGCGGCATAGGACGGTTGCACCGCGCTGAACAGCACAGCCGGTATCAAGCTCATCAGGAAACGCTTGAACCATAGCGTGAATCCCACAATACCCTCCGTTATTTAGGTGTACGCAAGCAGCCTGCCGCAGGAAATCACCGCAATCCACAACAGCAGCGACAGCAGTGCCTGCACCTTTGCCGAAGCCGGTATGGCGGCATTCTGTCCCCAGGTGGCAGCCGAGCGATAGACGCCCATATGGAAAATTGCGGCATTGAGGCCGGCGGCGGCGATCAGGGCGAGCTTGAGACGAAAAACGGTACTGGCGGCGAATTCATCGGGATGGGCGGAAAACATCATCAAGCCGGCCGGAATGATCAGGATCAGGCCGGCGGCAGACCATCGCAGCAGATGCCCCCCGAGTGCCGGTACCGGCAGTTGCCTGGCAAAGCCCAGTATCCGGAGATCGAACATGGCGACCGCGCCGACCAGCACCACGAACCCGACGATATGCACGATCTCCACGATCGGATACAGCCACAGCCACCCTCGCATCGCCTGGCCAAGCCCTGAAGCAGCCAACCAACCGAATATGCCCGCCGTTTCGTGCATCAGCGCAGCTCAGTGGTTTTGCCATTGATAATGATGCGCTCGGCACGCATTTCTTCGGGCTTTTCCCGGTTCGGATAGCCTTCGACCGTTGCTTTACCGCCCGGCGCCAGCATTTCCTTGGCGAGCCCGCGGTTTTCCATACGCGTTGGCGGTGCGAGGACGGCCGTCCACGTTTTATTGGGAGTTTTGAGAACGACGAATCCGTGTGGGTGGACATAGCCGGATTCCTGGATGGTGCCTTCCAGTTTCAGCGGCTGATTGGCGTCGTATTCACTCCAGCCGTGATGGGCAAAGGCGCTGGCAGTGCAGAACAGGACAGGCAAGACGAGCAGTACAGGACGTTTCATGAGCGCTCTCCGTAATCGGGTGTGTCGGAAAGCTTACAACATGCCGCAAGATTGCGCTGAGACGACCGAAATCATCGCTTCGGATGATCCGGCGTAGTAAGGCAGGAGGATTTGCAGGAGGATTTATTGCTGCCTGGCGGCGTAATAACCCTTGAGAACGTCCTGAATCTGGGCGAACTTGATCGGTTTGGCGAAGATGCGGTCGAAACCGGCAGCCAACGCGCGCTTTTCCTCGGTGTCGTCAACATAGCCCGTAACTGCAATCAAGGGAATGCGCGACAGCTGATCATCAGCCCGCAATGTCTGCGCCAGATCCAAACCATTCTTTTCGCCCGGTAGCCGCAGATCGCAAAAAACCAGATCGGGCGGATTCTGACGCGCCGCTTCAATCCCGGAATGTGCGTTGAAGGCGACGCTTGTTTCGCAGCCCATTACTTCCAGCAAGTCGCAAAACAGCCGTGCGAGATCCTGGTTGTCCTCGACCACCAGCACTCTCAGATGAAAGTCGGTCATGACAACGCCGTTATTCTGTTTGTTGTTATTGGTAGGTGTATTCACTGATTTCCCAGGCTGCCCAAATAAGGTTTCTGCTTTCGTATGGTTATTGCAACGTTTCGTTCCGCTGATGATGGTGCGGTGTGTGGATGCTGCGCCATGCTGGATGATTGAAGCGCGATTCGATTCGAATGCAATACGCTGAACAGGAATTGTAGTCGACTTAGCCGGTTCGCACATCGACTCAATCCGGCGCAACATGCTTTTATCTGCAATGGACTGGAATTGCGGCAATCAGTTGCAGGAAAATCGTTGCGCCGGAACCGAACTTGGGATGCATCAAATCCGGTGCGGTTACCGAATACGCGCTTTTTTTGTTGCCTTGATGCGCCCCTGGGATTTGGCTTCCAGGACGGCGCGCTTGCCGGCCCTGGGTTTGGTCGAAACAGCTTTCAAGGCCGTTGCCTGGGCAGTGAAGATCGGCTCGCCCTCGAGGTAGCGTTGAACATTTTCCGCGTCCAGCATGCGGGCTGCGGCTTCCTTGGCATTGAGCAGGACCACGATCACGTTCTTTCCGGCGGCCTGCACGCGCATGACCAGGCAGCGGCCCGCTTCGCGGGTAAAGCCGGTCTTCGACAACTGTATGTCCCAGCCTTTTTTGCCGACCAGCCGATTAGTGTTCCTGTATTGGACCGGTTGACCATTGATATCCATCAATTCTCCGGTTTCGGTGGACATGCGGGTGATCTCGGGATAATACGAAGCCGCGGTCGCCATCTTGACGAGATCCGTGGCGGTCGAACGGTTGTAGGGTGATAGTCCGGTGGGCTCCTCGATCGACGTGTTGCGCATATCCAGCGCAACCAGCTTGGCGCGAACCGCCTGCACGAAAGCCGCGTTTCCGCCCGGATAGGTGCGTGCCAGCGCAGCGGCGGCGCGGTTATCGGAAGACATCAAGGCCAGTTGCAGCATGGATTTGCGCGGCAGGACGGTGCCGACGGGTACCCGGGATGAACTGTGTTTGAGCACGTCGACGTCCACCTGTTCGATGGTGATTGCTTCCTCCATATCCAGTTTGGCGTCGAGCACGACCATTGCGGTCATCAACTTGGTAACCGAAGCGATCGGGACCACCTCATTGGCATTCTTTTCGAGCAGAACCTGGCCGGTTTGCTCGTCGAATACCAGCGCATGCTGGGAGCTGAAAGGTAATGCGG
>NZ_DASZBA010000010.1:0-5472 GCF_035944575.1 Noviherbaspirillum sp. | reverse complement strand
ATCGCCGCCCGCTGATTGAAAAAGCGTGCCCAGCCGAAAACATTCTCCCCATGCCTGTCCCGCGCACGGGGATCGGCGCCCTGATCGATGAGCCATCGGATCAATTCGGGATGATTAAACTGCGCCGCAACCATCATCGGCGTCTCCCCCCTGCTGCCGGGCGCCGCCTCATCCAGTGGAAAGCCGCGCTCCTTTAGCATCTGCATGCAGGCGATGCAGCCGCGCCGGGCCGCATGATGCACGATCTTCCATCCGTGCCCGTCAGTAATATCAGTGCGCGAGCCGGCATCCATCAGCACCTTCGCAATTTCCACATCCGCTTCGTACAAGGCCACCATCAGCGCATTGCGGCCGGCCTTGCCCGGTATCGGGCTGCGGTTGAGCGCATTGACGTCGGCGCCATGCTCCAGCAGCAGGCGCACCAGCGGCATGTTGCGGCGCGCGCTCGCCATCATCAGGAGCGACGAACCGTTTTCCGCGAAGGCACCGGCGTCCGCCCCGTTGCTGAACGCTTTTCGAAGCTGCTCGATATCGCCCCGGTCGAAGAGGGTCATCAAATCATCGTCAACGTCGGTCTGTAACGTATTCGCTGCGGAGCGCACCGGCGTGCCGGTGTCGAAGAAGGGTTCGCCCGCATCCCACAAGAATGCGGCTGCGAATAGAAGCGCAACACCGATCATTGCCATCCTCAGCCTGCGCGCCCAAGGCGGCGCAGGGCCGGCGTCATCCGCGGCGGCAATGAACGGGCTGCCCGCATGCGCCCCGAGGACACCGGCATCGAGCACGCTCCTGATCTCCGCAGCGATCGCCTCCACGACGGTCGCAAACGGTATGCCGCTGCCGAGAGTGATGTTTGCTCCCTTACCGTCGGGCCGGACGGCGACGATGCGGTAGAAATCGGTGCGGCGATTTCCCGCCACCTTGGTCATGCCGACCGAGACCTCGATGCGGCGCAACTCCGCTATCGTGATGGCGATGGTGCGATCGCCGAGCAGCCACTTGTCATGAACGGTCAGCCGGGCCCGCATCACCGTGATCCTGCGTTCGTGCGTCGCGCAGTAAATGGCTGCGACGGCAAGTCCCGCACCGACCGCCAACAGCAGGACTCGGAACAGCAATGCCTGCATGCCGGACGACGGCATGCAGACAGCAATCAGCACGAAGACTGCGGCGACGGCGGCAAAGGTAAACACCATGCCCTTGTCGCGTCCCTTGGGATAGGCGATCTCCAGTCCGTTGCCACTCCGCCTGACCGTCGCGATGTGCGGGGGAATTTCGACCCTGCCGGTGCTGCCTGCGGCGCCGTCTGCGCGGCGGTCAAACGACGGTGGCCGGACGGCTGTGATGGCTGCGGCATCGCCCGTTTCTGCGCGACCGATGACGATGTCGAAGGCCCGGTCCAATGCGAGGTCTTCCGTCTGTACCCGTATCTGCCAGCGATGGTGACTCCCATCCTCTTCCGACGACGGCGGAAGATTGCCGGGTGGATGAAATGCAAAGACGATGGATTCGCCGACGCGGCGCACCGGCTTCTGCTGCTGCCAGACGGTGCGGTAACGGGTGTCTTCGCCGGTGGTATCCACCTGTTCACAGACCAGCGAGACGAGATAGTTTGTATCGGAATCGGCAGGCTTGGCGAAACCGATCTGTCCGCCGATGACTTCACCGAGCCGGGGTGCCGGGGATGCCAGTGACAAGGTCAACTCTCCGAACCGCCGCCATGCCAGCGAACTTCGGACGGCGGCATACAGGAGGTAAAGGCCGACCAGGGGGAAGATCAGAACCAGCCAGATGAGTCCGCCCTGACGTCCCGCATCGGCAAGCGCAATGCCCGCAATGGGGAAACTCAGCAGATTCCAAAAAACTGCAAACAGCCACATACCCCGCTTCGCATTGCTGCCGTCCGAAAGAATGCGACGGGAATTCCGGCGAGGGAGACTGGGTAACGGCCCATCCGGCGGTGCACGCAGTGTTTTCCACAGCATCCAGAATGCCCCGATGCCGACGGCGGGAAACAGCGTGGCGAACGGAATATGGAAAACCAGCTGCATCCATCGTATATCGCGGTCGATGATCGCCTGTTCCGGACGAACCGGATTGACCCATATCGTGACCGGCTTCGCGCGGGTTTTCGCCTGCGTCAGGCGTTCGTGCCAGTCCTTGTGCCAGGAACCGATGTTGTCCCAGCCGGAATCCGCCAGCCCGACGCGCGTCCCTTCGTAGGCCTTGCCCCAGTATTCATACCGGTACCGCGCCGTTACCTTATAGGTGGTGGTTTTGCTGCTGCGGCTGCTCTTGAGTTCGGTGTCGAGTACCTGGGCGGACACCGGTTCCCAAGATTGTGTTTTGTGCCAGTTGGCCAGCATGCCTTGCACAGGCAGCAAGCCGCCGAACAGGCCCGCCACGGAAAAGGCGATGCCGAACAGCAGGCAAATGACAACGAGGAGAAATCGATCTTTCAAGCCGGCCTCGCGGAAAGAGTGCGGGAAGCGCTTGTTGACCAAGCGGGCACATCTTAACCGAGGCCGGTTTCTGCGTCACACCTTCTTGCCAAAACGGCCAATTACCATCGAACGGCCGGCGATGCTTAACGCTTTTCCTTCGGCCGCTTGTCGATCACCCTCCGGGCCTTTCCGGTCGCGGTGCGTTCGATCGTATCCGGCTGCACGACGCTGACCCGCGTCGTCACGCCGACGAATGTCTTGATCTGCTGCTCCATCGAGCGTGTCAGTGCCTCCACGTCGGAAGCGCCCAGCCTCGCCGCCGCTTCGATGCGCATTTCCGCCCTGACTTCCAGTTCGTCGAGATGGCCTTCCCGCGTTACGACGAGCTGGTACTGCGGTGCGAGATCCGTTTGCTTCAGGATCAGCTCCTCGATCTGCGTTGGGAATACGTTCACGCCGCGGATGATCAGCATGTCGTCGGAGCGGCCGGTGATCTTGCCGATGCGGCGCATCGACCGCGAGGTCGGCGGCAGCAGTCGGGTGAGGTCGCGGGTGCGGTAGCGGATGATGGGCAGCGCTTCCTTGCTCAGCGAAGTGAACACGAGTTCGCCCTCCTCGCCGTCCGGCAGCACCGCACCGGTGTCGGGATCGATGATCTCCGGGTAGAAATGGTCTTCCCAGATCACCGGGCCGTCCTTGCTTTCAATACATTCGTTCGCCACGCCCGGCCCCATCACTTCCGACAGCCCATAGATATCGACGGCGTCGATGCCGGCCCGTGCTTCGATCTCGCTGCGCATCGCCTCGGTCCACGGCTCGGCGCCGAAGATACCGATTTCGAGCGAGGTGTCAGCGGGATTCAAACCCTGCCGCGCGAATTCCTCCACGATGTTCAGCATGTAGGATGGCGTGACCATGATGATGCGCGGCTTGAAATCCCGGATCAGCTGCACCTGCCGCTCGGTCTGCCCGCCCGACATCGGGATCACGGTGCAGCCAAGTTTCTCAGCGCCGTAATGCGCGCCCAAGCCGCCGGTGAACAGGCCGTAGCCATAACCGATATGGACGATGTCGCCCGGACGACCGCCGGAGGCACGGATCGAACGCGCCATGACGGTCGCCCAGGTATCGATGTCATTCTTGGTATAACCCACCACGGTCGGCTTGCCGGTGGTGCCGCTCGATGCGTGGATGCGCACGACCTGCTCGCGTGGCACGGCAAACATACTGAACGGATAGTTGTCCCGCAGGTCGTTCTTGTAGGTGAAGGGAAAGCGCGACAGATCCGCCAGCGTCTTCAGGTCGTCCGGGTGCACGCCGGCCGCATCGAACGATTTGCGGTAATGCGGCACGTTGTCGTATGCGTGTCGCAGTGACCATTTCATCCGTTGCAGCTGCAATGCCTGCAGTTCGTCCCTGCTGGCAGTTTCGATCGGTTCGAGTTCACCGGGTTCCGGTCTGCGATGTGCCATGTGTGTCTCCTCTTTTATCCGGACCGCTGCGACGATTCACCCCTTGTCCATCGCCGCGCCGATCACGTCTCCGTTGATCTGAAAGGACTTTCCTCGGAATACCGCGATGCAGGTGCCGTCCTGGTTGGTCACCGTAATGTCGTATACACCGGTCTTGCGGGAACGCACCTGCTCGACCGCTTCCGCCTGCAGCACATCGCCTTCGCGGCCGGGACTCAGGTATTCGATGCTGCAGCCGGACGCCACCGTATTCTGGTTGTAGCTGTTGCAGGCAAACGCGAACGCGCTGTCGGCGAGCGCAAAGATAAAGCCGCCGTGACAGGTGCCGTGGCCGTTGAGCATTTCCGGCCGCACCTGCATCGTCATGCGTGCATATCCCGGACCGATCGCGGCCAGTTCCATGCCCAGCGCCTGCGACGCCCGGTCGCGGGTGAACATGGCAAGTCCGGCTGCTTCGGCCAGGCTTTGCGGATCCATCGGCGGCAGATCGCCGTGATCATTCATGATGCGATCGCCATCGTCATTTCCCCTTGTATTGCGGCGCGCGCTTTTCCATGAATGCGTTCACGCCTTCCTGATAATCGTAGCTGCGTCCCAGTTCGCGCATCAGGTCGCATTCCAGCGCAAGCTGCTGCTCCAGCGTATTCGCCGGGCTGGCGTACAGCGCCTGCTTGATGCGCGACAGGCCGAGGGTCGGCGCATTGGCGAAATGCCGGGCCATTTCATCGGTCTCGCGCGCGAGTTCGGTATCATCGACGCACTTCCAGATCAGGCCCCAGCTTTCCGCTTTCTCCGCGGTGAGCTTGTCGCCCAGCATCGACAGGCCCATGGCCCTTGCCGTGCCGAGCAGACGCGGCAGGAAGTAGGTGCCTCCGGTATCGGGCAAGAGGCCGAGCTTGCAGAACACCTGGACGAAGCTGGCTGACCGGCCGGCGATCACGATGTCGCATGCCAGCGCAATGTTGGCGCCGGCGCCCGCCGCCACGCCGTTGACGGCGCAGACCACCGGAAAGGGCAATGCGCGCAGGGCGAGCACCAGCGGCGCATAGTATGTTTCGATTGCCTTGCCGAGGTCGGCGCCGTCCGGACCCGGCGCCACTTCTCTGTCGGCGAGATCCTGGCCGGCGCAGAACCCGCGTCCGGCGCCGGTCAGCACCAGCACACGGACCGACCGGTCGGCACGGATCGCGTCGAGCGCATGCTGCACTTCGCGATGCATCGCGCCGGTGAAGCTGTTGAGCTTGTCGGGACGGTTGAGCGTGAGGCGGGCGATGCCGTCGGTGATGGTGAAGAGGATGTTTTGGTATTGCATTTTGTCTCCTTGCGGCTTTTTGATATGACCGGCCTTTGTAATGACATCCGTAAAGCTCCTTCCCCCTTTTAGGGGGGCGTAGCAGGGAATTCGGACAGTATGCTGTCCACCTGCGTAGCGGATTGTCCGTAAGGGCAATCCGCTTAGCTGGAATGGGGGTGTGAAGGTTGAGCTATCGCATGCAGCAGTCCAACCTTACTACCCCCACCCTAGCCCTCCCCCTGAAAGGGGGAGGGGACCCGGC
>NZ_DASZBA010000009.1:0-38589 GCF_035944575.1 Noviherbaspirillum sp. | reverse complement strand
AGAAGAGATGACGTGCTGCCGGCTTCCGCATTGCACGAAGCCGGCAGCAACAGTCCTTACCCTCGCATGCAGGCACATGCGGGACCACACTGGCATTGCGGGCCGCAGGCGCAGGTGGCGTTCTGCGCAGCCTGTTGCGTCGGCGGATTCTGGCAGCCACAGGTGCAGCTCCGGCCCGGGCAGTTGATGCAGTTGCATGGGGTTTGGTTGGTGGCATTCATCATGTTTCTCCTTACGGTTGGAAATGAGATGCCAGTGTAGGATCGCTCGCCCGCTTCGAATTGAACAAAACGGCTAACCGCATCCGGCGCGCAGCGGGTCAGCTGACGATAGATCAGGCAGGCTTGAATGTGCGCCAGCGAAGGAACAATCTCTGGCCTGCTGCTAGGCGCGCTGGACGCCGATCGCCGTCACGCCGAACATCCGCTTGAACGTGCGGGAGAAATGGGCTGAGTCGGCAAAACCTCCCGCGTGGGAAGCCGCTGTCAGGCTGCTGCCGGCCCCATACATCGCAACGGCAAGCTCCAGGCGCAGCCAGAGCACATAAGGACGAAAACGTATGCCTGTTTCCTGCAGGAAGAGATGACGGAAACGTTCGGGGGACAGGTGCACCGCTTCGGCGATCTCCGTCATCGTCACCGTGTCGGTGATTCGTTCACGGAGGATATCGATGGCACGCACGATTCGCTTATCGAGCGGCTTGGCGGAAGAGAGATGGACCGATGAAAGCTTGGTAGTTACCGCCCGTGCGCAATCAACGAGTTCCTCATCGGTAGCGTTTTGCGCGTACAGGGTCGCAAGTCGGGCGGCCAGCCCGGAGAACTCGTCGGCATCGAGCGCACTGACGCCCTCCGGATAGCGCTCGCGCAGTGCCCGGCCTTCCAGCGATTCGGGTTCAGAAAACACGAGCGCGACAAGTTCGCCGTGCGCTTCGAAGGCATGGGATTGATGGGCCGCGACGATGGCTGCAGCATAGGGAGTCCATGCCTGCCCGGGCGTGCGGAATCGCACCGGGTCGCCTGACAATGTCAGCGTGACCTGAATTGCATGATGCTCGTGGAACCCGGTTTCCTCCCCCGCATGGCCGATCCACAAACTGCCGCCACGCCAGAAAATGATCCGGCCCGTTCCGAACGGCTTGGCGGTTGGCCCGCGCCTGCTGCTGGTCATCCCCTGACTCCATGTCGCTCATTGATCATCAGCCCGTCGATCTTCGCGGCTGTGTTTCTCTCATGAAAGTTTAGCCGGTTTAATGCGAGCAGCACAACGGCGAGGGTTCGTCCCCCTCCAGCCGCCGGCGGCATTCATGCATCAGGCCAAACAATGACCGGTAACCGGGCATGAGAATAGCCGGCCTCGGCTCAGGGCTGATTTGAATGGATTCACTCCACTGCCCTTTTCGTTTCACCGGTATCTGCTTCATGCCTCACTCGGAAACAGTCGCCAGATTACCTGCTTGCTTCTCGACGCGTATTGGCGAACGTCCCGGTTCCTATCCAACCCCAGAAAGATTCGACCATACGTGTTGGCCCTTCCACGCGCACCTGATGCCCGCGGATCATTTCCTGCGGTGTCGAATCGCCTATCCAGATTTCCGTCATCGCGCGCACGCTGGAGGAAACGAGCAGGTTCGGGTCACGACCAGGGTCCTCGCGGCAGAGGTCGATTTTTCCATCCTCGACAATCAGCCACCAGACGGTTTCGCCGCGCCGGGCGTCGTGGAAGGCAAACTGGATTACCACCGCACCCGGTGGAAATTTTTCAGGACGAACCGAGCGCCGCATATCCCACATGAGCAAACCCGGATCAAGTTCGTCGTCACGCAACCCGCTGTTCATCCAGCGCGCGCCCCATACTCCCAATGCCCTGATGACGGGTTCAAGCTCCATGCCGGATGTCGTAAGGCAGTACTCCCAGACCTTGCCCGCGGGCTCGCGCCGGACGACACCAATCTCTTCCAGATGGCGCAGACGTTGTACGAGAAGGCTGGTCGACATGCGGGGAACCCCGCGATGAATATCGTTGAAGCGCTTGCTGCCGCATAACAATTCACGCAGCACCAAGGGTGTCCATCGTTCACACAAGGCTTCCGCGCCCCGCGCAACGGTACAGAACTGGCCATAGCTTTCGTCCATGCAAGCCTCCCGTCATGATCCGGTGATGCGCTTCAGACAAGCCAAACGCTTCAGATTTTGGACTGGACATCCCGCCTCGTCAAGCTCAGGCTAGGAACGCGCACTACCCGCACCACCACGCAAGTTCGCAGGTCGTGCGAGTTGGTCAGTGTGTCTGGCCCGCCACTTTCCCTCAACCACCTTTTCGTTCAAGGAGCACACATCATGAGCAGCATTGCATCGGAAGCACGCCCGGCGATGTCACCGGAAATGGAGGCGTTGAAGGCTCGCCTTAAAGCGACCTGGATGGCAGGCGACTACGGTCACTTTGCCCGGTTTCTGGAGCCTGGTGCATTGGAGTTTCTGGCACGCCTGCAACTGCAGCCGGGAACAAGCATGCTGGACGTCGCCTGTGGAGCAGGACAAATTGCCATACCGGCCGCCCGCGCAGGTATCAAGGCGACCGGCATCGACATTGCATCCAATCTCATCGAGCAGGCGAACCAGCGTGCCGCCGCGGAGAACCTCGACGCACGCTTCGAGGAAGGCGACGCGGAAGCGCTTCCTTACGAAGACGCATCGTTCGACACCGTCGTGAGTCTGATCGGCGCAATGTTTGCACCAAGGCCTGACAAGGTCGCCGCCGAGCTGGTCCGGGTTTGCCGTCCCGGCGGCAAAATCGTCATGGCGAACTGGACGCCGGAGGGACATGTCGGTCAGATGTTCAAAATCATCGGCCGGCATGTTCCCCCTCCACCACTCATGCCATCGACGATGAAATGGGGAGACGAGGCGACGGTGCGGGACCGTCTTGGCGTCGGGACGACACAAGTGCTTGTCGAGAAACATCTCTATCCCATGCGCTATCCGTTTGGACCAAACGAAGTCGTCGAATTTTTCTTCACCTATTATGGGCCGACGAACCGGGCACTGGCAGCATTGGATTCAGATGGCCAAGCCGCATTGCGCGCCGAGCTGGAGCAGCTATGGACCACGAATAATAAAGCGCAGGACGGCACTACCAATATACAAGCCGAGTATCTGCATGTCACGGCAATACGTGCCTGAATGTTGTCCTGACCGATGCCGGGAACAGGTATCGGCTGCCGGGGTCGGTATGGTGAATCAGGCCTGGTGGCGGCCGGCGCAGCGAGACGGCTGGACAGTGCCTGCATGACCAATTGCCGAGTCATGCGCTCGCCCATCGCGTAGCCCACGATGTCGCCGGACTGCAAGTCCTTCAACGCGGCCAGGTACAGCCAGCCTTCATCGGTCGCAATGTACGTCAGGTCACCGGTCCACACCTGGTCCGGTGCCTCGGCGGCGAATCGCTGCTCGAGCAGGTTCGGCGCGACCGGCAGCGTGTACTTCGCATCGGTCGTCGCCTTAAACTCGCGTTTTGCCTGCAGCGCAATCTCAGCATCTTGCGCAGCCGGCGTATGCGATGCAGGCCGACCTGCACGCCATGCCCGACGACTTGAGCGGTATTGACAGCCGCCGCGACGCCTACGGCCTCTGCCAGCTTGATTGCCTCCTCACGGAATTGCTTCGTATGACGCGCTTTCGGTATTCGACTCATCTATGCCTCAGTTCCTCATTTCTTCGAAACGTTGGCATACACTTTTTCAGCTGACCTCAACCGAGTTCAGGATTCCCGAGATATATGCCAATCGCAAGGCATACGAGTCACATCTTTAAGCAGCATTTGCTCTCCACCCTGTTGAAAAATTTGCAAGCCTGGCATCGGCCCATCACGCCGTCGAACAGCCGCTTACAGCCTGAAGGTCAGAAACGGGACTTTTTCATGACGTAACTTGCTGTTGAAGAATCGGATTGACGCAGGTATAACCATAGTGAACAAGTTCGGCTTGCACTGCGACAGTCCATCGTAGAATTTTTACAACACAAGCTGATAAAACGAAGAAAAATAATGAACCCGGTTATAGAAACTACAAGAAAACTGTCCGGGACGGAGAGACAAGGAGTAATGAAGCATGGCACCTGCAGGAACGGTTTCTGCTGCTTGGGTAAAAGGAATCGTGGAATTATTTCAGGCACTTGAATTAAACACCTCTGCACTATTCGAAAAGGCAGGGCTGAATATTGAAGACCTGAACAATAATAATGCTCGATTTTCACCTGACACAGTCAGCGCACTATGGGATCTGGCGGTGGAATATTCAGGAAATCCGGACATCGGGTTAGCCAGGCCCGATCTCGCACATCCTGTCAGCTTCGATTCCATTGCCTACGTGATGATGTCCTGTCCCCACTTGCTTGCCGGGCTTGAGCGATTCCTGCGGTACCTGCGAATTGTCAGTGATGCCGCCAATATCGGACTGCACAAGGAACAGGGAGGGTATGGCCTTACGCTTACCCTGGAAGGGAACGGCCGCCCCGTGCCGAGGGCGCGGATAGAATTCGTCCTGATAACGATTCTGAATCTTTGCCGCTGGCTGACCGCTCGCAACATCCAGCCGTCCGCAGTGGATTTCCCCTATCCGTCCCCAGCCAATACCAAGGCATATGAAGATGCGTTTCGTTGCCCCCTGCACTTCAATGCGGGCATGCATCAAATCCACTTTGCAGCCGCGGACCTTACCGCGCCGCTCCCAATGGCGAATGCCGAGTTGGCTGCCATGGTCGACCGTATGGCAGGTGAACATCTTCAACGTCTTGCAAGCACTGGCCTTAGCCAAAAGATCCGCGAATTGATTATTCGCCGGCTTCCCGACGGCGATCCATTACGCGCCGACCTCGCCAGGGAAATGTGCATGAGCGAACGCACCTTTCAGCGCCGATTGCACGAAGAAGGGACAACATTTAATGAACTCGTGGACGACACTCGCTGCAAGCTTGCTGAACAATATTTGCGAAAAAGCGATCTGACGTTGGCGCAAGTCGCTTACCTGCTCGGATTCGCTGATCAAAGCACTTTCTACCGCGCCTGCAAGCGGTGGTTCAATACTTCGCCCGGAGAGTACCGTAGCCGTATAACGCATGAATAGTTTTTTACAGACAGATAAATGATGGCCTTGCCAGAAGATCAGGTTTTCCCGGAGGAGATGGAAAAGTATCGGCGCATTTTCCATGGAATGCCGGACTACGCCACCTTTTCGAATTTGGAGACGGGTAAGTTTATCGATGTGAATCTCGGATTCGAGAACATGACCGGCTACCGGCGCGAAGAAGTGATCGGCAGAACGGCTGCAAGCATCCAGTTATGGGTAAGCGAGGAGGATCGGGATGCGGCGGTCGAAGCGCTACGGCACCGCGACAAGATATCCATAACGACCTTCTTTCGCCGGAAAGATGGAACGCATATTCTTGTCGAGGCGTCGCTGGCGACTTTCAAGGTGCAGGACGAATTGCTGCTGGTTGCTGTGGTACGGGACATCACGGCACGTCATCAGGCGGAACAGGAACTGCTGCAATATCGAAATGAACTGGAGCGACTTGTCGCCCAAAGAACCGCTGAACTCGAAACAGCAATGGAGCGGCTGCATGAACTGACGATACATGACGAGATGACGGGCGTTGGCAACCGGCGCGATCTAAAAAACAAGCTGGAAATGGAACGCCAGCTTTTTAATCGCACTCGCCTGCCTTTCAGCATCGCGGTACTCGACCTGGATGGATTCAAGGCGGTGAACGACCGGTTCGGCCACACCGTGGGTGATGAAGTCATTAAGGCATTTGCCAGAATTGTCAAATCAGAAATACGCGTTGTCGATTACCTGGCCCGATATGGCGGAGATGAATTTGTTGTGGTGATGAAAAACGTGAACGCCGCGGCTGCGGTGACTCTGCTCCAGCGCATCCGGAACGTCGTTGAAACATATGCCTGGAACACGCTTGCTGCCGGCATCAAGCTCACTACGTCGATTGGCGTCGCGGCATATCAGGACGGAGAACAAGTCGAAAACACATTCAGCCGAGCTGACGCTGCGTTGTATAAAGCCAAACTGAATGGGAAAAATTGCATTGTTGCTGCTGATTCCTGACTGGCGCCGCGCTCCAGCCCAGGCCGCAAGGAGTTGAACTGCCGACGTCGCCGGACCGATTTTCCCGGCCTGAGCTTCAGGGCCTCCCGGTTCCCGATCGACCGTGAGCAACGACCATTGATGAAGCAGATAAAGGCCCGCAATGCGGGCCTTTATGCATCTTGACCGGACAATAACCGATGTTATCGGAATAGCAGCCGGAGCAGGATTTCATTGCGAGTCTGATGGCCATACCGCACCAGACTCGCCCTTCTTTACTCCACTGAAATCTGCTTCTGGGTGAGATTCGCGTCAAACAGCAGCTTTTGCGGCCAGGCTGGCCATGTCGTACCCAACACCGAATCGTTCGGATTGCCGGTCCTCGCGAATGTGCCGATGCTTCTCATCATGGCATTCGACAAATCCAGTCGTCCGGCGCGGTTGGCAGTCGTGTTCATGATATTTGCCATCAGCGACGGTCCGAAATTGCCAAACACAAATGGAAGATCGAACAAGTGCGCGGCCCCGTAAATCTGATTCCATGGCGCCGGCTGTTCGTCCCAGTTGAACTGGTAATACCAGACTTCCGGCTGCCTCGCCTTCAGGGCATTGAGGATAACGTCGCGGTTGGACAGGAAGAACGCGTTGTTGAGCTGCTGTGCGCGTGCCGTAAAGCCGGTCACCGGTGCATCGACCGGCAGATAGGAAGGCGAAATCCACTGCTCGATGGTGGTCTGCGCAGGGGCATCCGGGTTGTAGCTGAAATGATGTGCAAACAGAGCTGCGTCCGTCACCGCGCGGGCGTTACCGGTTCCGCCTACCAGGGGCAGGAAGGACGGGAACAGCTTGCCTTCGTCACGGGTGTTGCCGGCCAATACCGGACCCCTGACGTAATTTCCGGCATTGATCGCCGCAATCGCATCGGTGGTCACGACCGTCCCTTCCGGTATCGGACCTGATCCGCTCAGCCCCAGCGCTGCAACCCGGGTCAGCAGTGTCGTGAACAACGCGCTCGGCGTCTTCGAACGCAAGTAGTCGGCGATCTGCGCATTGGATTGCGTGGCGAGATACGCCTGCGCCGATGCAGTGTCCGTGGCCCTGCCGTCTGCGATCAGCAGATTGTGCAACATCGCAGTACCTTGCGAGACTGCAGTGGAGACAGGATTCATCAGCGGGATGCTTCCCGCCGGCAGATTCGAGGCCAGGCCCAGGCCGCCGCTCATCGGAACGATCTTGTGGAACAGCTTCGGATTTGCATTCACCATCATCGGCGAGGTCTGCAATGCATATACATTGATCGCGCCGGCCGATTCGCCCATGATGGTCACATTGGACGCGTTGCCGCCGAAGGCAGCGATATTCCGATTGATGAACTGCAGCGCCTTGATGCTGTCGAGGATCGCAAAGTTGCCGGAATCGGTGGCTGCATCCGTGCCGGTCCTCAGTGAAGCCGCGTTGAAGAAGCCCAAAATGCCGAGCCGGAAATTGGGTGTGATCACCACCGCGTTGGCGGTGCGTGCAAGGTTGGCGCCGTCATACATCGGATCGGCCGTATAGCCCGAGACGTTGCTGCCGCCGTGGAAGAAGACGATTACCGGCAGGTTGGTGTCGGTCGTCGACGGACGCCAGATGTTGAGATACAGGCAGTCTTCGCTGCCGACAGCCTGGTTCAGGGTCGTGCCGATCGTCTGATCATAGCGGTTGTTCGCTCCCGGACCGTAAATGCGGCCATATTGGGCGCAGGCATTCCCGAATTCCTTGGTCGGGCGCGTCGCCGTCCATGTGTCCGGATCGACAGGTGCTCTCCAGCGCAATGCGCCGACGGGCGCTTTGGCAAACGGCACGCCTTTCCAGGTATAGGTGCCCGTCGTGGCGGCGTTGTCCACGCCTTCTATCGGGCCATATGTGGTTGACTTCACCACCGGCGAAGTAACCACGGGTGTAATTGGATTGTCGCTTCCGCCGCATGAACTGAGCAGGGAAATTGCGATGCCTGCCGTTGCAAACAGGCGTATTGAAGGGTGAATCGGCTTCTTGAAACGTGTTTCTCTCATGACACTTGTCTCCATTGTGGGTTTCTACTGTAAATCTTTCCCTACCTCGGTTTGTTTTATTTGATGAGTTGATCTCATCGTTCTTACTGTGAACCGCATATCGCTGTTCACGCATTCGGAGTAACTGCCCCTCGACTTTCTTTCAATCCGAAATCATTTATAGAATCCGCAGGCGATGACCACATCACCGGCGATCTCAAAATACGAAGCCTTTACCAACATCTTCTTTGTCACGGGATGGTTCCATTTGTAGTCCACCCATCCCGCTCCTTTGGCCTTGGCCGCGGCAACAATATCCTTGATAAAAAACTTCCCTTCGACGTCCTTGAAATTCTTTCCATCGACGCCGACGAGACGTGGATTGGAGCCGTGTGCCAGCGCAATGCATTCAATTGAATAAACACTTAGGTAAAGATCACGGTCGATGAACTGGCCTTTGCTCAATTTATTAACGTCGGCAATCAGCTCCTGCTGTCCGTTAAGTCGCGCATATTCAACGCCCCGCTTTACCATCTCTACGGCCTCTTCGGCGTTTCCGAACTCACGCATACCCAGATTGAAGTTTGAAACAGCCTCGGTCAGGGTTACCGCCTGCTCGTTCAATTGCGTGAGCCCTTTCGACACATCGCTCACCAAGGCTGAATTTTTCTGCGTGGATGCATCGATCTGCATCACCGCGCGATTTATTTCCTCGATACCGACACGCTGTTCCCGGCTTGCCGCCGTTATTTCCCCCATCAGATCGGCAAGGTGCTGTACCGACTCGACAATCTCGCCCATTGAAGCGCCAGCCCGGCTGACCAGTTCGCCGCCAGCGTCAGTTTTTTCGACCGAGTCCGAAATGAGTTCCTTGATTTCCTTTGCGGCAGTGGCTGAACGTTGGGCAAGTGTCCGCACCTCCGACGCGACGACTGCAAACCCTCTTCCCTGCTCACCTGCCCGTGCCGCCTCGACTGCAGCGTTCAATGCCAGAATATTCGTCTGAAATGCGATGCCATCAATGACACCAATGATTTCTGCGACCTTGCGTGAACTGTGCTGAATACCACGCATGGTGGTAACAACGTTGCCGACAATTTCTCCACCTTTGATGGCGGAATTGGCGGTCGCGGCCGCCAGCGAATTTGCCTGCTCTGCGTTGTCCGCATTCTGGGACACGGTTGATGTAAGCTCTTCGAGTGAAGAGGCTGTCTTTTCCAGCGACGCCGACTGTTCCTGGGTACGGGAGGAGAGCGCTGCATTGTCATTGGTGATCATCCCGGCAGCTGTTGCTATTGTTGTCGTTCCAGACCGCACCTGACTTACGATATCGAACATGCTTTCGCTGATGTCATGCAGCCCGCGCATCAGTTCGCCGAATTCACCATGCGCGTCCGTCTTTACCGGATCGGCAAGATCGCCGTCCGCGACACGCTTGGTGACTGCCACCGCTTCACGTATCGCATCCTTCAGCACGCTCCTTGCCAGCCAGAGAGTCGTGGTAAAGATTGCGTGGGTTGTCGCAGTCAATCCAAGAACAAGGAACAACAGGTTGGCATCGCCAAGCTTATTGAAGAGCGCGAATGTCAATACCGCTTCGATAACCAGGAAGGCAAAAAAAACCGTGCCGCCGCCGGCAAGCATGACTGTGCCGAAGTTGAACCGGGCTAAACGCATCACTTTCTCCAGTATTTTCCGTTCGTGCTTTTTAGCCCTCTTTTTTACTTGTTCAACCAAGCACCCGTCATGAATGCGCCGTTCATTTCAGGTGCGCTCTACTTTTCGCGACGAAGTCAGCAAACGCATCCCCTTCACCTTGTTCAATGCTGGCTCAGCATTGCCGGCACCTGCAACCCCGTACGGCAGCTCGTGAAACGAGAGGTTTGTTTGAATCCGTAATCATCGACAGACTATAAGCACTGCCCGTGCGAGCGTCGCTTGCACGCGAGGCCAAACTACTGGCTTGGCGAGACAAAATGCACGCCTATCTCAGCGAATCGTCCCATTCCAAACGGAAGTAATTGACATTGAAAATGCAGCAGTAGCAAGCGCACTCCGTCCGAAAATCATGCTTGCCGGTGCACAGCCGCAAGAATCGCTGCCCTTGCAATCACTAAACGGGACGACGTCGGCAACCGCAGCTGCGCTTCATGCCGGATCAGGACCTCCGTCAGGCTTTCTTGGGACGTCTATTGTGCGGATACATGAGTGTGCCGGGCGGCATCTCAGGTATTAAGGTCTAACGTGTACGCATCTTTGATGCATTTTCGATCACGCCGCAGTAGCGGACTTCATCGGGCGGGCTGCATGTTGAATGGCTGTGGCCCCGCGCTCCCGCATCCAGCGATGAGCCGGGTCGTCGTGACAGCGCTGGTGCCAGAGCAGCCGCAGCGTGAATCCCTCCAGTTCCACGGGCGGCTCCCGCACCTCCAGCGCTTCGTGGCGAGCCATGTAAGCGGCAATCCGCAGCGGCAGGGTCATGATCAGGTCGGTCGCGGCGACAACCGCGGTCGACGCCATGAAGTGCGGCAGGCGCAGGGTAATGTTGCGCGCCGGTCGGCCAAGCCGCTCCAGCGCTGCGTCGACGGCGCTGCGATCGCGTCCCGGCGAACTGATCAGCACGTGGCGCTGCGCGAGGAAGGTATCGAGATCCAGCGGCCGGTCCGCCAGCGGATGTCCTCTCCGCATGATGCAGGCGAACCGGTCGTCGAGCACCGCGCGCTGATAGATTCCCGCAGGCGCATCATCAGTCACACCCAGAACCAGATCCGCCTCGCCGGTTTGAAGTCGTTCCGGCCAGTCATTGCCCGCGTCTCCCACGTCCATCCGCATCCCCGGCGCTTCGGCCAGCAGCGCTTCGAGCATCGACGGCAGCGAGGTCAGACTGGCATAGTCGACCGTCAGCAGCTTGAAACGTCCGTTGAATACTTCCGGCGCAAAGGACTCATCCGTCAGCATGTTCCGGACCCCGTCCAGCACACGACCAAGCTGCTGTGCCAAGACCTGGCCTCTGGCCGTCACCACCATCTCGGAACCTGCGCGCACCAGCAATGGATCTTGAAAAGTATCGCGAAGCCGACCGAGAGCACGGCTCATCGCCGGTTGACTCATGGACACACGCTCTGCGGCCCGCGTCACGTGACGCTCCGCCAGCAGGGCTTCCAGCGCTACCAGCAAGTTCAGGTCAAGCGAGCGAAGATTCGTTTCATGCATGACGAGTATCCCAAAAATGCATTGGAAGCATCATAACTCCGCACTTACGATGAGACTACCTTCATCACCCACCAGGAGAAATGCTATGTATGCAGTCATTGGAGTTTCCGGCAATACCGGCTCGGCCGTCGCCCGGACCTTGCTTGACCTGGGCAAGCGCGTTCGCGCCGTCGTCCGCCGCCCCGAGGCAGGCGCGGATTTTCGCCGCCAGGGTGCCGAGATTGCCGTGGCCGATCTGGCGGATACGACGGCCCTTGCGGCCGCCTTCTCGGGGGTTGACGGGGTTTACGTCATGACGCCGCCTCTCTTGGAAGTTTCGGACCCGGACGGCACCAAACGGGCATTCATTAAGGCAATTCGGGCTGCCGCCGAGCAGGCCGGCGCACCCCCGCTGGTTGTGCTCTCCTCCCTGGGCGCTCACCTATCGTCCGGCACCGGGCCGGTGGTGCTCCTGCACGAGCTGGAGCAGGCGCTACGTGATTATCCGGGTAGCGTGAGCTTCCTGCGGGCACCCTACTTCCTGGACAACTGGGCCGAAGCTATCGGCCCGGCAACTGAAGAGGGAGTTTTCCCGTCACTTATAACACTGGGTGTCCGCATCGACATGGCGACAACCGCGGATATCGGACGAATTGCAGTGCAACTTCTGCTGGAAGCCCATCGCGGTCGCCGCATCGTGGAGCTGCAAAGCTCCCGCCGGTACAGCGCGCAAGACGTGGCACTCGACCTTGCCCGAATATTAGGCAACCCGCTTGAAGTGATCTATCCGCCGCGCAGCGTGTGGCATGACATCCTCACCGGCGCAGGGCTCTCGCAAACAGGCGCCGTACAGATGGCCGAGCTGATCGACAGTATCAATGCGGACCGCATCGGCTTCTCCGGCGAGGGCGAGTGCCGAACCGCGGAGGAAGATCCGGCTGCCATGTTCGGGCGAATGCTGGATGCGAAAGTCACGTAAGGCAACGCATATGCATCACTTGGTTACCTCGGAGCGGCTCCGTGCCGCGCCCACGTTGGCAGCCGCGAAACGTTGCCGGGAATGACGAAAAGCAAATGGCAAAAATAGCGCCGTACGCTCTTGACATCATTCGTCAGGAGCGTAGTATGCAAATCACCTGTCGCTTTCAACGTGCCAAACATCTTTTGGACGATCGACGCGCATTGGTTGGAAATGAGTCTTGGCGGGAGCGATTGTCACATGCTGATGAACCCGAAACCATGACGCTTCCGACCCCCTAAACCCATGGTTCTGGGGTGCTGGCAACGCGCGACAGGTTCAATTAAACGGCCCGCTTCGTGAGAACGCGGGCCGTTTTCATTTTTATCGTGGCTTCGGCTCTGACTACCCTTCCCTGCCATCTGCTTCGGGCATGGTGCCGCACTTCCGTCAGTCGGCCATATCCAGCGCATCATCAACTTCGATGCAGGAATGGCGCGAAGGAATCACGAGTTTGCACTTCCGGAATCAGCACCGCCTTTGTTCACCACAAAGCAGGTGCGCCAAACAGTCCGTCGCATGCGGCCCATTCACTCCGCCTGCCGACACTGTGCATGCAGCCTTATGCCATGACGGATCGTCATGCGCCGTCTGATTGACGAACTTACTTGGGACGATAGATCGCGCAGAGCTTATGGCCATCGGGATCACGCACATAGGCCAGATGTAGCGCTCCCATCTTGCCCTCACGCAGACCTGGCGGGTCTTCGATGGATTTGCCGCCATTGGCGACCGCCACATCATGAAACTCTTTAACCTGCTCCGGTGAATTGCACTTGAAGCCGATCGTGGCGCCATTTGCACACGTCGCGTCCTCGCCATTGATCGGCTCGGTGATGCAAAAGGTGCTTCCGTCATGCCGGTAAAAGAGCCGGGTGTGGCCTGAATCGGCCTTGTTGCGCAATGGTTCGCCGGCCCCAAGCGTACCCAGCACAGCGTCATAGAAGCGCTTTGAACGTTCTATGTCATTCGAACCAATCATTATGTGATTAAACATGCTTCGTCTCCTCTATTCCGGGTATCTTACCGGGATTCTC
Source organism: Noviherbaspirillum sp. (assembly GCF_035944575.1). GTDB lineage: Bacteria > Pseudomonadota > Gammaproteobacteria > Burkholderiales > Burkholderiaceae_D > Noviherbaspirillum. The sequence continues at coordinate 25,212 of NZ_DASZBA010000009.1, read as the reverse complement.
TATTTTGCGATCATGGCTGGACGGGACAATGCCGGGCCGTCCTTGCATAACCTGCGCGGGCGACCATTAGAGCAGATAACCATCAGGAAAAGAAGATCCAAAGAACGGCGTCATTCGATGTCCGATCGAATGAAATGCAGGGCCGGTTGCTTCCTTCGCCGGCCAACCGATGCGATTCTACGTTATGCGCCGGTTTTCAAAACCACCTTGGTCCAGCCCTGCTTGCGCGCATCGAAACTGGCATAACCCTCGGCCGCCTTTTCCAGCGGCAGTTCATGCGAGACGATGAACGACGGATTCGCGCGCCCCTGCTGGATCAACTCCATGAGCTTTCGGTTGTAGGCCTTGACATTCGCCTGTCCCGTGCCCATGCGCTGCCCCTTGGTGAAGAAGGTGCCGAAATCGAATGCAAGCTTGCCTTGCTTGGCAAGTTCGTCCGGCGCACCAGGGTCCTCAGGCATGAATACGCCGACCACGCCGATTCCTCCAGTGGCTTTCACCGAGTTGACAAGGTTATTCATCGTGAGATTCGGCACTTCATGGCCGGGATGGTCATGACACTGATAGCCGACGCATTCACAGCCGCAGTCGGCGCCGCGCCCGTTAGTCAGCTTAAGGATCTCGTCGACACAGGATTCATCGACCTTATTGATCGGGATGGCGCCGATCTTTTCAGCCAACGCAAGCCGGTCTTCATGCATGTCCACTACCATTACTTTCGCAGCCCCTTTGATCATGGCCGAGTGCGCAGCCATCAGGCCGACCGGACCAGCACCGAAGATCACGACGGAATCACCCGGCTTGACGCCGGCAAGCTCAGTTGCGTGGTAACCGGTGGGGAAGATATCCGATAGCATCACATAATCGTTCTCCTTTTCCTCGGCGTCAGGCGGCAGCACCAGGCAATTGAAGTCGGCATAGGGCACTCGCAGATATTCCGCTTGACCACCGCTGTATGGCCCCATTTCGGCGTAGCCGTAAGCGGCACCGGCATTGCCGGGGTTCGCGATCAGACAGAAAGCGGTCTGGCCCCGTTCACAGTTTTCGCAAAAGCCGCAGGAGATGTTGAACGGCAGACATACCCGATCCCCTACCCTCACCCGCTCCACCGCACTCCCGGTCTCAATGACAATGCCCAGGTTCTCATGACCGAGAATCTTGCCCGCCTCCACACTAGTGCGCCCTTCATACATGTGCAGGTCAGATCCGCAAATGTTTGTGCTCGTGATCTTCACGAGCACGTCGGTCGGCTTTTCGATCTTGGCATCCGGCACGTTGTTGACTACCACATCGCGCGGCCCTTTATAGACGAGGGCTTTCATCGGTTTTTCCTTTCGTTGGGCAGAGCCGGAAATGACCGGCTGGTCTGGGGTTCAGGCTAAGCACTGTTCACCATGCGCAAACGTGCTCCCGGATAGATTTAAACGCTGTTGACGAATTGAACGAGATCGCGATTGAGTCGGTCCTTGTCCGTGACAAACAGACCATGCGGTGCGCCTTCATACACGAGATATCGCGGAGCCCGCAGCATTTCGACTGTGCGCGCACTACTGGCCTTGATTGGGACCGTCTGGTCGGCATCGCCGTGAATCACCAATGCAGGAACATTGACTGCCTTCAGATCGTTGCGAAAATCGGTTTCGGCAAAGGCGCGGGCGCAGTCGAGCGTCGCCTTGAGAGACGCCTGCAAGGTCAGGTGCTGCATCCAATCGAGCGTGGCTTGGGATACAGGGTGCTTGAGCATGCCTACGTTGAAGAACTGCTTACCGAAGGTGGTCAGAAAATCCGGCCAATCCTTGTTGATGCTCTCGAGGATTTGGGAAAAGACGGCCGGGTCCACGCCATCCGGGTTGTCGTCCGTCTTTTTCAGAAACGGCGTCACTGCACTGACGAAAGCCACTTTGGCAATTCGCGCACCACCATGGCGGGCCATGTAACGCGCTACTTCCCCGCCACCCATCGAAAACCCGACCAGGGTCACATCCTGCAAATTCAATCCTTCAAGCAATCCTTTGAGATCGTCGGCCATCGTGTCATAGTCGTATCCGTCCCAAGGTTTGGATGAGTGGCCAAAGCCGCGTCTGTCGTATGCAATTGCCCGGATGCCGTGCTTAGGGAGTTCGGCCAGCTGGTACTGCCACATTGCATGGCTTGCAGGCCATCCGTGGATAAGAAAACCGGTCGCCCTGTTCCAACGTCCTGATAAGCAAGATTCACCGGTTCGCCGTTTGCTGTCGATCCGACTTGAACGGTTGGCATGTGACTTCCTTTCTTCATTGGTTTGCAAGATGAAAGATCGAACTGCGCACCATCGATATGAATAAGTGAATAGGACAAAGTTCATTAGGAATCTCACCACTCATGCTTCGGTATTGCCAAGCCGGATAACAATATGCAATGAAAAATTTTTTACCAACCGGGCATAGATTGTCTTCTTGACTTCGAGGAACAGTGAATGCGGACTACTGACACATTTTTAATATTGACTGGAATTGTGTCATGCCGGGCAATGTCTGATGGGGCATTCCTTCAAACCGGCGATTGACCTATGGCGCTCCTTGGCTACCACTGCTCCCACGAACAATATTCTCCCTCGCAACTTCTGCATCACGCCAAGCTCGCTGCGCAAGCGGGCTTCAAGCATGCGATGTGTTCCGATCATTTTCACCCCTGGAGTGTTGAGCAGGGGCAAAGCGGCTTTGCATGGTCATGGCTCGGAGCGGCAATGGAAGCAACGCCGCTTTCGCTGGGCACGGTGAACGCGCCGGGGCAGCGTTACCATCCCGCTGTCATTGCGCAGGCTGCCGCAACGCTGGTGGAAATGTACCCGGATCGATTCTGGTTGTCCGTCGGAAGTGGCGAGGCGCTGAATGAAATGATCACCGGCGCCGTATGGCCTCCCAAGCAGGAGCGCAGGCAACGTCTGAAGGAATGTATCGAAGTAATGCGTTCCTTGTGGCACGGTGAAACCGTGAATCATCAGGGGCTCGTGAACGTCCGGAATGCGAAACTGTATTCGCTGCCCGCAACACCGCCCAAGCTCATTGCGGCCTGCTTGACGGAGGACTCCGCGCGCTGGGCGGGGCAATGGGCCGACGGCCTCGTCACCGTGAGTCAGGACAAGGACAGCATGAAAGCGATAGTCCAGGCTTTCCGGGAAGGCGGTGGTGAAGGAAAGCCGATGTATCTCCAGGTTGTCCTTTCATTCGCACGAACCCGGGAGGAAGCCGCGCACGCCGCCCACAAGGAATGGCGGCAGGCAGGCCTTGAAAAAAATGATCTCGCGGACCTGGATTCCCCTGAAGCATTCGACCGTGCAACGGCGCGCCTGGGCATTCAGGACACGGAGAGCAGCGTGCGTATTTCCAGCAATATCGTCGAGCATGCGGACTGGCTTTCCCAGGATGCCGAGCTTGGATTCGATCGGCTTTACCTGCACAACGTGCATCGCGATCAACAGCGATTCTTATCCGAGTTCGCCGAACGTGTCATGCCGCTATTCACTTGACAAGCGTGTGCCGCAATCCCGACTTTCGTGTCAATATTCCGCGCAATGGCTCATGCCCAAGGATTCGATGAGCCGATTCAATGCCTGATGAACCGGGAAGCAAGACCGCACATGATGTTGACGAGCTGCTGAATATCCATCGGCTTGGCGCCATACTCCTCGATACCCGGCGAAACGGTTCTGCTGATATCCGCTTCCAGCGCAGACCCCGTCAGGATGATTACCGGAATTGGCGCCAATTCAGAAGTAGTCCTTATCGCGTAAAGCACTTCCATGCCGTCAACGGTCTGCAGCTTCAGGTTCAGCAACACCAGGCCTGGATTAACGGGTGACCGGTGCTGATATTGTTTACGACACAAAAGATAGCCGAGCCCTTCCCGTCGGTCATTTACAACGACGATCTCGTTAGTTACACCGCATTTGTGTAATGCAGGCAGAGCGAGTTCGATATCGTTCGAAGCGTCTTCAACAAGCAGAATCGTTTTTTTATCCAGGAGGGACACAGCACAACATGAAGCATTGAAGGTTAACCGCGTTTGCTGTGCATGTGCCAACGCCGCTTCTCTTGCGTTAATTAAAGATTGAATGCCGACAAAATGAGCGACAGGCGTGTACCATTGCGCCATCATCACACAGGTAGCGGCCACCTTCGCAAGCATCAGATACGATGAACCAGCTCTACAATTTACCTGCCCGCCCAATGATCGATGAACGTCGATTCCAATTGCTGGTCTCCGGAATCAGTGACTATGCCATCTACATGCTTACCCCTGAAGGCATCGTGGCGAGCTGGAATGCCGGCGCGCAACGCTTCAAGGGATACACCGCCGAAGAAATCATCGGCCAGCACTTCAGCCGCTTCTACACTCCCGAGGATCAGGAAGCCGGCATGCCGGCCAAGGCATTGGAAATTGCATTAAGGGAAGGCAAGTTCGAAGCAGAAGGATGGCGCGTACGAAAAGACGGCACGCAATTCTGGACCAGTGCAATCATCGATCCGATTTACGATACGGACAGGCAGTTGGTCGGGTTCGCCAAAGTCACACGCGACGTGACCGAACGCAGGCAGGCGCAGGAAGCACTGCGCCAAAGCGAGCAGCGATTCCGCATGCTGGTCCAGGGTGTGACCGATTACGCGATCTACATGTTGTCGCCAACCGGAGAAGTCACCAACTGGAATTCGGGAGCCGAACGCATCAAAGGGTATAGCGCTGACGAAGTCGTCGGAACCTCGTTTTCCCGTTTCCATACGCCTGACGACCAGAAGGCCGGTCTGCCGTCCGTCGCTTTGCAGACAGCCAGTCGGGAGGGCCGCTTCGAGCGGGAAGGCTGGCGGGTACGCAAAGACGGGACAAAGTTCTGGGCACATGTCGTGATCGACGCCATCTACAACGACGACGGCACATTGGCGGGATTTGCCAAGATTACGCGCGACATCACCGAGAAGAAGGAAGCCGCCGAGGCACTGGAGCGTGCGAATGCGGCGTTGTTCCAGTCGCAAAAGATGGAGGCTATCGGTCAGTTGACCGGCGGGATCGCGCATGACTTCAACAACCTGTTGTCGGTCATCAGCAACGGACTTCAATTATTCCCGCACAAGACACAAGACCCGGCTGATCTGAAGATTCTTGAAAGCATGCGGCGGGCTGTTGAGCGTGGTGCGACGCTGACACAGCAACTTCTCTCCTTCGCGCGAAAACAGCCGCTGAGTCCGGAAAAGCATAACCTGAACAGCGTGATCAACGGATTTGAAGCGGTACTGCGGCGGGCGGGTAATGCAAGCATTGCCTTCGACCTGAAATTATCTCCCCGCCTCAAATTGGTGATGATCGATGCGCCCCGGTTCGAGACGGCATTGCTGAATCTCGTCGTGAATGCGCGCGATGCGATGCAGGATGGCGGCCTCATATCGATCATCACGTCGAATGTGATGATCGCCCGCGATGAAGTGGAAGGCTTGAGCCCGGGAAACTATGTCGAAGTCAGTGTCTGCGACACCGGCGCGGGAATGTCCGCGGAAGTCATGGCACGGGCATTTGAACCATTTTTCACAACGAAGGAGATCGGCAAGGGCACTGGTCTCGGCTTGAGCCAGGTATATGGTTTCATATCGCAGTCCGGCGGAGTGGTGCGTATCAAATCGACAGTCGGTCAAGGCACGACCATAAGCCTGTATCTACCTGCTCTGGACGAAGACAGCGGGGAAGCCGACATCTGCGAGGAAGATAGCGACACGGTGCTCGTCGTCGATGACGAGCCGGACGTGATGGATATGGCGGCGGAATTGTTTCGCAGCATCGGCTATGAGGTATTTACTGCGAATAATGGACAAACCGCCCTGGAAATACTCCAGCGCAGCAAGGACATATCAGTGTTGTTCTCGGACGTCGTGATGCCGGGGATGACCGGCATCGAGTTGGCCAAGCGGGCGCGCCAGCTTCGACCGGCAATGAAGATTATCCTCGCCTCCGGCTATCCGCAGCCTGCCCTGAAGGCGCAGCATACCGAGATCGGCGAGTTTCCGTTCATGAACAAGCCTTACAAGCTTGCCGAACTTGCCAAGAAATTGCGGACATCATGATTCGATGGCAAAGGGCCAAGTATTAGTGCAAGGTAGCTTTCCAAGGACATGGTCTCCTGATCCATCGTTGCACAATATTGGCTGGGGTCGACGGAGAGACCAAGACCGTGCAAACAGAAGTGAGCCGATTACTTGGTCACGCCATTCTCACTTCTGTCCAACCTGGAAGCACCCATCAATAGTTGGATCGCCAATCAGAATGCGATGCCTTTCTCGACCAGCAAATGGAATGTCCAGGTGATCATGCATGAGCTGATGCCTGCCGACATCAGAATGCAACCCAAGCTCATTACCTTGCTTTCGATGTCTTTGAGCGACGAATAGGACATCTCTATTGGTTGATGCATTTTTTCCAGCATAGTCTCTATCGGTGAATTTGAAGAATCGCAAAATTCTTGTGCTTTTTGTGGTTCGATAACCACAAAAGCGCTGAGTTCCTCAAGTGGCTCCGGATTGCTTCAAATAATTCATGCGCAGCTCCCATTGAACTGCCTTCTTCAATTTTTCCAACGGTTTTAGAGTTCCCAAATCGCATGTTCGCTCCTGCCCGGCTACTGCAAGGAGTAAGGAATCGACATCCATTTGAACTTCGACGTCAAGCCAAGTAACCAAACCGTGATCACGGATAGTCGATTGGGAGATAGTCTCAAAGCCGATGGCAGGTCAACTCATTGTCGTCCCCTTTTATAAGAACATGCTTCAGCTATTGTCTGATTTCAATTCTCTGCTGAATTGAAGAGAATCTGCACAAGGCGCTATTGATCGTGTCGGCCCGGTTTTTCGCAGCAAGTGCGTCATTATCATCCGCCAGCAAACAGCACTACCGTCGCAACGCACAGCAGGCGTTGATGGAATCTGCTGCCAAGTTGGCAATCAATGATCGCAAGGCCATTTCACTTACCAGCTCAGAAGGAGTTTCACAATGAACGTTCTCCTGCTTGTAGACGGCTCCGCCTGTTCAAACAAGGCTGTCGAATACGTTGCATCCAATCCGAATCTTCTGCAAAACAGCGACGGCTTGCATCTATTGCATGTGCACTTTCCGGCTCCGCGCGGTCTTGCACGGTCGATTGTCGGAGAGGATGCCGTCAATAATCATTACGAACAAGAGTCAGCAACAGCACTCAAGCCAGCCGAAGAGATACTGCGCAAGAATGGAATTCACTATGTATCCACTTTCACGGTGGGCGACATCCCGGAACAAGTCGATGCATATGTAAAAAAGCATGGCATTGGCATGATCGTCATGGGGTCTCACGGACACGGCGGATTCAAGAGCTTCGTGACGGGGTCGGTAACAACCAAGGTGCTTACCATGGCGAGCGTGCCGGTGTTGGTCGTGCGTTAGCGCCCTTTTAAACTTTTGAACATGCATCGCCAGGTCTGGCTGCCATCATCGGTTCGCAGCGAGCAACTTCATCAGATTTTCAACACCTGGGCCGATACTTTTACGATACTCCTGGAAAAGCACTTGCTTATCCGTTTCCCCGTCCTTGATGCTGCCGACGATCGCCGAGATGCCGTCCAGGCGGGAGCGGGATATCCAGTTCATCAGATTTTCATGTTTTCCCCAGCGCTGCCGGTTACCGAGAAAGGCTGCCCACATCCGTAGCCAATCCATAGGGACCATCGGCATCGGCACGGCGCGGCACAGCGCATTCATTTCAGCCTCATCGGTGAAATGGCTTTCGACGAATCCGATCATGGCGGCGCTGAAGGCTGGCTGGCAGGTACGTACCATCAGGATGTTGACCTTGCCACGCTCGAAGACTGGAACATCCGGCAAGGGAGAAATGCCATAAGCGCTGCAGTCAATGACCAGCGCATTCGGATCGATGGGAATCGAGCCCTTATCCAAATCAATCCGGCCCTTCTCGATCGCCTTGACATGGCCCAGGCGCACGACATTCTGAATGCGTCGCAACTCAGTCAATTCCGCTTGTGACACTGTGGCGCAATGGTACATCGTCGGCGTCACGCTTTCGTCGATCCGCAGCAGCTGTCCCGCAGCCTCCAGGCGCTCGAACAGGTCCGGAATGGATGATGCAGCAGCCATTGCTTCAAATTGCGTTTTAAGACTTCCGATGAACTGCTTGAAGAAAGCCGGGTCCGGCTGAATGTTGGCACGGTCCAGCAACCAGGCGTCGCGCGGCCTGATCCAGTGAATGCAGGACGGGGGCACATCGTTTTGCAGCAGCCAGGTGCAGGCATCCATCCCTGTCTTGCCGGCACCGACGACGACATATTGCGGATATGCGTGACGAATCTTCGTCAGGCCGTTCGGCGGTATGCATTCAACCCCTTCTGCTATGTGATAGCGAGGGGGTGACGTCGATGGAACCGCGGTATTGATCAGTGCGGCGTTCACCAGCTTTTTGCGGACATTGACCACCTTCTTCTTCTCTCCAAGAAGAGAGGTGACCTTGTGCGCACCATTCCCATCGCATGAATACTCGGACAGCGGGAAATACCGGACCCTGCCTGAAGGGAGGAAACGCTGCCGCATGACCTGATCGAAGTGATGCAAGACTTCGGCGCCGGACGCAAGTTCGCGCAAGCCCTTGTTCAACCCGCCGGTGTCGATTCTCCCATCGCCGAGTTCTCGTGAATTCACGCCATAAAAAGCGGAGGGTTGGTGCAGTCGGACAAACGGATACGCATCATTCCAATGGCCTCCCGGCTGCGCATGCCGGTCAACCATGACGACGTCGCAGTCGGATTCATCCAGTAGGGTGTCAACAAACCCCATCGCACTTGCACCGCTGCCAACAACAAGATAATCGGTATCGATTGATGTCGTCTCCATGCTTTGCACTCCTTTCCATTTGTATCGGATGCAGCCTGAACGCAGGTAAGCCTTTTACATGGTGTGATGAGTGAAGGGATCCGCTAACCAGATGGTTCGTGCGGGATCAAATAGAACGGGATCGGTACATTTTTGAATGGCAACACGCAGTGCCGTGTCGCGCTTCGCCACAAGGCGATGAAGGAGGGATTGAAACAAACCATGTTCTGCCTCTCAAGCTGAGTGGCAACCAGCCCTCAATACTTGTACATACCGGGCCGGGCACGTGCTGGGAAGTGCAAAAATACGAACCGTGGAGTGATGGTACGCAGGCTGAATGGCTCGCGTTTGAGTAGCATCAAACGGTACAGATTGTCGGGGAATCGCATATAAATTATGAAGTGCATCGGCTGAACATATGAATTTTTGTGATGGGTTACATTACGGCACGATTGGAAAAATGCGTTTATCCCACTGCGCAAAGCGTTCTTCCCGTAACATTTCTCCATGTTTGAATAATGATAAAAATCAACAACATGATCCATATCAACAGCCTGGCCGGCAGGAATTGCATAATGCAAGGTTTCCGCCAGGATACGGCATCATGATCTTCACAATAAACGTTCGATGAAAACCCGCAGCTATCTCATTCTGATTATCGGGCTCATTCTCCTGCCTGTACTCGCGCTTTCGGGATGGGGGCTCCATCTGCTGCTGGAGAAAGAAAAGGAAGCGCGTCTCCTTGCCGTTGAAGAAAAGACGAGATCGATTGCGCTTGCGATCGACCAGGAGCTTGCCGACGCAGAAGGCGCATTGCGTGTCATCGCGCAAACAGAACACATGTACAGGGAAGACTTCAGGCCGCTGTACGATCTTATGAAGAAGACGATTACTTCTTCTGACTCGTGGGCCGTGCTGTACGACGCACACGGCAATATTCTGGCTCACACACATCACCCTTACGGCGCGGCGTTTACGGAACCTCTGAGTACATGGGTACCGGCAGCGATCGATGCGCGGAAATCAAGCGTATCCAATTTGCGCGACGGTCGCGCCGGCAAATGGAAAGTGGTCTCCGTGAACGTGCCGGTCACGACCGCCAGCGGAAAAAAATTCCTGCTCGCTTATACCTTTCACGTCGGCCATATCACCAAGCTGCTGCACCGCGAAGATTTATCCAAGACATGGGTAGTGGGCGTATTTGGTTCTGACGGAGTCACGATTGCGCGCAATCTTCGCGAGATGGATTTTATCGGCACAAGCGTTACAGCCGCCCTGCTCGAAGCATCCAAAAACCAGTTCAGCGGCCGGATCGTAAACTTCACGCGGGACAAATTTTGGGCATACACCACCTTCATCCATGCGTCGCGCGCAGATTGGACTGTGGCCATTGCCGCACCAACAGAAGAAATCAACAGCCCGGCCCGGACGGCGACGTTCTACGCCGCTTTGGCGCTTTTCGTCGTGTTGGGCTGCGCCTTCGCGGGAATAACATTTTTTGCGCGCCGCATTACCCGATCGTTCCAACTCACCCTGGCAGGCGCAAAGTCACTCGAGCTCGGCAGGATTCCTCGCGTGAAGAAGTCCGGAGTCGTCGAAGCGGATCTGCTGCAGCACGCATTGCATGAGGCGGGCACCAAGCTTGCAGAAGAAAATCGCACGCGAAAGCTACTGGAGCAGGAGCGCGAACGATTGCTCGAAAGCGAACAGGAAGCACGACGGCAAGCAGAAAACCAGAATAACGCGAAAGACGAATTTCTGGCCATGCTTGCGCATGAGCTGCGCAACCCGCTGTCTCCGATCGCTGCCGCGGCACAACTACTCAAGATCTCCGGAAGAAATGAAAAGGTCCTGCAGCAGTCCAGCGACATCATCGTGCGCCAGGTGGGTCATTTACAAACGCTCATCGATGATCTGCTTGATGTGTCGCGGGTCACGCGCGGCCTCGTGAGGCTGGACAAGCAGGAAGTAGATATCAAGTCGGTCGTCACCAATGCCGTCGAACAGGTCCGTCCGCTTCTTGAATTGCGCGGCCATGATCTTCACCTTCACATGCGGCCGGCGCACGCCGCCGTATTAGGCGATAAAACACGCCTGATTCAGGTCGTGTCGAACCTGTTGAACAATGCCGCCAAATACACTCCGGAAGGCGGCACCATCACGCTGGAGGTCGAAGTTCAGGCAACCAATGTAAAGATCAGCGTGATGGACAACGGCATCGGCATGGAGCAGGATCTGCTGCCGTATGTATTCGAGCTTTTCCGGCAGGCACGGCGCACGCCGGATCGGTCTCAGGGGGGTCTGGGCCTTGGTCTGGCACTGGTCAGAAGCATCACGTCGCTGCACGGCGGACATGTGGAAGCGCAGAGCGACGGTCCGGGCAAGGGCTCCCGGTTCACCCTGTCCCTGCCGTTGATCGCGGCGGGCGAAAGTGAATCCGAACCGGCGGATGAATCGATTTGCGTACCCGTCAAACCGGTACGGCTGATGATCGTCGACGATAACGTGGACGCAGCCAATTCACTTGCCAGCCTGCTGGAGGCAAAAGGACATTCCGTCATCGTCAAAGATAACCCGTATAGCGCGATAGAACATAGCCGGAATGACCCGCTTCCACTTTACATACTCGATATCGGGCTTCCCGGGATGGATGGTTACGAACTCGCCCGGCAATTGCGTGCATTGCCGGCTACCGCCAATGCGGTGCTCATTGCACTCACAGGCTATGGGCAGACAAACGATAAGAAGCTGGCCCTTGCCGCCGGCTTTGCTCATCACTTTGTAAAGCCGATGGACATCGAAGCGCTGGACCAGATTCTGGCTTCAGTAAACAATTCCGGTGTTGCAGAAAGCGGCCATGGACTGACCAGCCAGATTTAAGCGCGCCATCTTCGCCGCCAGAATGGACAGCACGGAACCAGGGCAGATATCAGCCGATCCGTATATCATTTCATCTCTGCCTTCATCGCGTCGCGAGCATCTCGCGACACTCTTTCTGCGGAGGAACGACCTCCCCCAATATCGGGAACAATGACCGGGACGGCCCGGCTCTTTCGTAAGGAGAGCCGCCATGGCCTGGTTGATGCTGGTAATTGCCGGATTGCTGGAAGTCGTTTGGGCATTTTCAATGAAGCTGTCGGCAGGTTTTACCAAACCTCTACCGTCCGCAATCACACTGATCGCAATGATTGCCAGTTTTGGTTTGCTGGCATTTTCGATGCGGACACTGCCACTCGGTACTGCTTACACCATCTGGACAGGAATCGGTGCCGTCGGCGCGTTCCTCATAGGGATAACAGTTCTCGGTGAGCAGCTGAACCTTACCCGGGTGATCGCGGCATTGCTTATCGTCTGTGGACTCGTTTTGATGAAGATGTCGGCGCCCGATTAGCGCTCGGCTGTTCGGTCCCGGCTGTTTGCAGAAGTTTGGGCGAGCAATTGAACGGCACGCAGGCTCTGATCTATTTTTGCTGATTCATATAATCAGGATATATAGTCCATCGCCCATACATCGGGCCATGGACTTTTTTACTGGTGCTCAAGAAGGATTGGCACCCGATAAGGAATATTCGCCAAGTCGGCATTGCGGTCATCAGGCCCACATCCGGATCAGCCATCAGATCATTCATGCGATTGACCGTCGACTTGACTACTGCAAAAAGACGATCCTATTTACAGCCAAGATTTCGGCCGGACCTCAAACATCACCGCCAGGCAGCTTCGCATCGATTCGTGCACTGAAGAGATACGAAGCGCCTTTTGCTGAAACCAGTGCGACCCAAGGGTTCAGGTGCGACGACGCATAGCGAGCAATCCCATCAGCGCGAGTCCGATCAGCGCAACCGACGATGGCTCAGGCACCTGCCTAGGCGCAGTGAACCGTCCGTACAGACCGATGGTGTTGGTACCCCCCTCCTGGCTGATGAACGAATTCGCCAGATTGATGCCATCGTTGGAAAAGCCGAGCAGTTGCAGCGTAAATGGAAGTCCGCCGACGGTGAACATCGACGTCAGGTCCAGATTTTGAAAAGTAATCCGATCGGCACAAGGGTTGTTCGGCGGGGAAGGATAAGTACAAGGTGCCTGATTCGGCGTTTCGTCGATGAGAAACCGGAACGCAAATCCTTGCTGCGAAGGTGTCGCGCCGGTCACTGTCGTGGTCAACGAAAGATCCACGCTCGAGGAGGCGGTTCCCGCCTGAACCGGGTTGTTGTAATGCCGCAGATCGCCCAGTTTGAATGTCGTGTCGGAGGTGTACGTACCTGCCGGCGGATTGGACGGATTGAAGCCGAGACCGCTTCGCGAGCCAAAGAAGCTGGCTGGGTCTCCCCAGCGCACATCGACATACTGGCCATTATTGCTGTTGTAACTGATGTTCTCACCACCGACGGCGTTGCTCCAGAAAGGGACTGTCTGGGTGATCTGGATTGTTGCAGCGCCGGCGAGCGGCGACAGAGATGCAAATGCGGCACACAGGACAAGTCTTGAAATCAGTTTCATCGTACTCCTCCTTGATTGGTTATTTTGCTGAACATGGCTTACGGGGCCCACCAGCCCCCGCCTAACACAGTTAGCAATGTTTGTGCCGAAAATTTTTAAGGCATGCTTTCAAGGAGTTACGAGAGGCCGGATTTGAAATGCATTAACACTGTAAGAATGTCTGACAACAAAAATCGATCCTGCCCGCTTACCGCTCTTTGCTACCGGCCGATCAGGACCGGTTCGGTATCGCGTGATATTAAAAATCAAGCCCTGCAGCTTGTGCTCGAGGGCTTGAAATACCGGACTGTTTTGGTAGCGGAGTACCCGCCCAGCGACTTTTGATATTAATCAAAGTGAGGCCGAGCAGCTTGAGCGATGAGCAGCCGGATGAACGGTATGCTTCCGGTCATTTCCACAGAGCGCATCTGGATTGCGCCTTCGGCGTGTACGCCTGGTCTCCGGGGATCGTCTGCACCACCTTGTAGTAATCCCATGGGTACTTCGACTCCTTGGGATCTTTCACCTGCATCAGATACATGTCGTGGACCATCCGGCCGTCCGGTCTGACAACGCCGTTCTTGGCGAAGAAGTCGTTGACCTTCATGCTCTTCATCGTTGCCATGACCTTGTCCGCATCATCCGTTCCGGCCTCCTTGACAGCGTTCAGGTAGAACATGGTCGCGGAATAGTTCGCCGCCTGGATCATCGATGGCATTCGTTTGACGGAACCGAAGAAGCGGCGTGCCCATGCCCGGGATTCGTCATTCTGGTCCCAGTACCATCCGTCGGTCAGATACATGCCTTTTGTCTGATTCAATCCAAGCGAGTGGATATCGTTGATGAACATCAGGAGGCCGGCCAGCTTCATCGTCTTCGTAATGCCGAACTCGTTTGCCGCCTTGATGGAGTTGACGGTATCGCCGCCCGCGTTTGCCAGCCCCAGTATCTGGGCCTTGGAGTTTTGCGCCTGCAACAGGAAGGATGAAAAATCGGAAGCGGATAAAGGATGCCTCACGCTGCCGAGTACCGTGCCGCCCGCGGCCTTCACGACATTCGACGTGTCCTGCTCGAGCGATGTCCCGAACGCATAGTCAGCGGTAAGGAAATACCAGCTTTTGCCGCCCTGCTTGACGATGGCGGAACCCGTTCCCTGCGCCAATGCATACGTGTCGTACGCATAGTGGACGGTGTAGGGTGTGCAATCTTCGTTCGTGAATCGGGAGGACGCGCCGCCAATGTTGATATAGACGCGCTTCTTTTCCGCTGCGACCTTGTTCATCGCGAGGCCGGCCCCGGAGTTGGATCCGCCCAGGAGCATGTCGAGGCCTTGCTGGTCGAACCATTCCCGCGCTTTCGTCGCTGCAATGTCAGCCTTGTTCTGATGATCCGCCGATACGAACTCGATCGGTTTTCCGAGGACTTTTCCACCAAAATCCGCAATCGCCATCTTGACGGCTTCCGCTCCCGCCGGCCCGTCGATATCGGCGTATAAGCCGGACATATCCGTGACAAGCCCTATCCTGACCGCATCTCCGGACACCTGGGCCTGAGCCAGGCCGGAATATCCGGCCATGCCGACCAGCGATAAACAGCAAAACATCCACTTGCTTCTTTTCATGGTCTGTCTCCTTGGTTTTAGCTTCATAGCGAAGCGGTTGATGATCCATGACACGATTTGAGCGACGCCGGTCAGCATGTCGCCGTACCTTGCCTTTGTTCAGACGCTGGATTGAAGTTGGCGCCTCAATTCCCTCTTCAACAGTTTTCCGCTCGGATTTTTGGGCAGGGTGTCGGTGACGATGACGCGCTTGGGCACCTTGAAATGCGCCATGCAGGACTTGCAAAAGGAAATCACCTCATCCTCGCTCACTGCATGCCCCTGTCGCGGGACGATCACTGCCGTCACCGCCTCCACCCAGTACGGGTCCGGCAAACCGATAACGGCGACTTCGGATACGGACGGCATGCGGAAGATCGCCTCTTCCACTTCACGGCTGGCGACGTTCTCGCCACCGCTCTTGATCATGTCCTTCTTGCGGTCCA
Source organism: Noviherbaspirillum sp. (assembly GCF_035944575.1). Classification (GTDB taxonomy): domain Bacteria; phylum Pseudomonadota; class Gammaproteobacteria; order Burkholderiales; family Burkholderiaceae_D; genus Noviherbaspirillum. The sequence goes on along the minus strand of NZ_DASZBA010000009.1, from coordinate 9,813 downwards.
CCACCGTGATATACCCCTCCTCGTCGCGCACCGCCAGGTCGCCGCTATGGAACCATCCACCCTGAAAAGCGGCCGCCGTTTTCTCCGGGTCGTTGTAGTAGCCGGTCAGGAGCTGGGGCGAGCGATGCACGATTTCTCCGATTTCGCCCGGCGCGACATCCCGCATTGCCTCATCCACCACCCGGGTCTCGACATTGAGCACGGGTCTGCCAGCCGATCCAGCCTTGCGCAGCTGTTCCTCCGGGTAAAGGACGGTGGCCAGCGGTGCAATCTCGGTCTGCCCGTAAAAATTCCAGAGCCGCACCCGTGGCATCCGCACCTGCATCTCCTTGAGCACCTCGACCGGCATGATGGATGCACCGTAGTAGCCCTTCTCAAGCGACGCCAGGTCGGTGCGGTCGAACAGGGGCGACCTCAGCAAGGCGATCCAGACTGAAGGCGGCGAAAAAAAGGAGTTCACGCGATATCGCTCGATCAGCGGCAGAATGACTTCGGGTTTGGGCTGTCCCGTGATGACGTTGGTGGTACCTAGATAGACGCCGGGGCCGAGGAATACATCGAGCTGGGCGCAGTGATACAGCGGCAAGGCATGCAGCAGCACGTCTTCCGCTGCCATCCCTCCCTCAATCACGCAGCTGACGTATTCCCACAGCACTGCCTCATGGCTCAGCATGGCGCCCTTGGGCAGGGATTCGGTGCCGCTGGTGTAAATGATCTGCAGCAGCGAACGGGAATCGATTGCCTGTGGCGATACGGACGGCGCGTCGCGCGCGAGAAGATGGTCGAATGTGCGCAGTCCGTCCGGTGCCCGCTCTTCGTCGTCTTCGCCGGGAAGCCAGAAGATTCGTTGCACCGCCGTGCCCTTCTCCGCGGCAGATGCGGCAAGCCGCTCGAAACCGGCGCCGACAAGCAGGGTTTCCGCGCCCGAGCTCTTTAGGATGAAAGCGACCTCGTCCTCATTCAGCATGAAATTGATCGGCACCAGCACCGCGCCGATGCGCGCGACCGCAAAGCGCATTGCCGCAAAGGCATGGGAATTGCGCGAAAGAATAGCGACGCGGTCGCCGTGACGCACGCCTTCGGCAATCAGGGAATTGGCCAGTCGGGTGCAGATGCCGTCGAATTCGGCGTAAGTCCACTGTACCTTGCCGCAAATGATTCCGATCTTGGCCGGCAACCTCGAGGCCGTCCGGCGCAGCACGTCGCCAAGCCCATGTTGACGGCTGGCAAGTGCGGTGTCATCTGCATTCGGATTCATGCCTCGCCTCACCTTCCATTTGTAGTGGCCGATCACATGGAAAACAGGTTGACGAGCCCAATGCACCTGCTTTCTCTTTTGAAGAATGCTGCCAGTTTCCTGCCGAAGTCGATGCTTGAGGTGCAACTCGGAAATGTACTGTCACTGCCGGTCGATGGAAATTGACGCATATTTCCTTGTGCAATCCATGTCCATGTTGAACTTCTCTTGAAGTTGATCAAACAGGACAGGTCTTGGCACAGCGCATTTCATGCCGTTTAGTCAAGTAAGTAAGACTGGATTGGCCTTTTATCAAAGTCGCCGGGGGTTGCCCGCCTGCCTGGTCGATTGTCCCGTGCGGACGCTTCACTCCCCGATATCGCCGTTTCGTCGCAAATCGCTCGCCGGCTGCAGGCAGCCGGACCATCATCACGTATCGATTCATTGACAGATACGAGGAGGTGATATGGCTGCAACAATCTTTTCGCAAGCGCCCGTCTGGGTCTGGCCGGTATTGGTCGCGCTGATCGTCCTGGGCGTGCAACAATCCCGGACACGCCATCAGTCCCTGCGTCGCGGAATCGTGCTCCCGGCCGTGATGACTGCAGTTTCGCTTGTCGGCGTGATCTCCGCTTCCGGCGCAAGCGTCGGCGCCATCCTCGTCTGGACCATCGGGTTGGCCGTTGCAACCGGACTTGCCTCCAAACTTGGCATCTGGCGCGGAATATCCTGGTCGGACTCGCAACAACGCCTGAGCGTCCCCGGCAGCTGGTTTCCGTTGGCGCTCTTTCTCGGCATCTTTGCCGTCAAATTCCTTGCCGGAATGGCCTTGGCGACTGTTCCCGAGCTGCGCGATGCAGCCCACTTCGTGATGGCAACCAGCCTGATATACGGTGCGTTCACCGGATTGTTTGTTGCCCGGGGCATTGCAATGTGGCTGGCCACTTCCCGGTGCGGCATCCCAGGCTATAAAACGTCCGTGCGGTAAAAACCTGGCATGGCAGTATACGGTTTGACTACAAACCATATATCGACGCGACAATGGGAATTCTCAAAATCTCGGAGCAGATGCATGAAAACCTGCGCTCCACCAGCGCGGCGCTCAGCCGCTCGATCAATGCCCAAGCCGAGCACTGGCTTCGTGTCGGCATGCTGGCCGAACTCAATCCGAACCTGAGCTATGCGGAGATCTGCCAGTTGCTGATCAAGGCGCAGCATTCGGGTGACCTCGGCCAGGAGGTCGTTCGTTCCACCGAGCCGGAGGCGGCGTGACAACCAGAGGCAAAGTCCCTATCCGCTCGGAAGCGGAGATCGCCATGGCGCGTCGGGCCGGAGCACTGGCGGCGGACGTGTTGCGGATGATCGCGGCCCATGTCAGACCAGGCGTCACCACGGACGAGCTCGACCGAATCTGCCATGGCTATATTGCCGATGTACTGAAGGCCACGCCCGCCAACATAGGCTACCTTGGCTATCCCAAGACGGTCCTCACCTCGGTCAACCATGTTGTCTGCCACGGGATTCCCTCCGATAAGCGCCTTAAGGAGGGGGACATCATCAATATCGACGTCGCTGTCATCAAGGATGGATGGTTTGGCGATACCAGCCGCATGTACTTCGTCGGCGAGCCGGGAATCCTCGCCAAACGCCTGGTCTTTGCGACCTATGAGGCAATGCGCGCCGGCATTCTCGCCGTGCGTCCCGGGGCGACATTAGGCGATGTCGGCCACGCCATCCAGACCGTCGCGCAGCGCGAGGGATTCGGCGTCGTGCGCGAATTCTGCGGCCACGGCATCGGCACCGTCTATCACGACGAACCTCAAGTACTGAACGTTGGCCGTCCGGGGACCGGCCTGGCACTCAAACCAGGCATGATCTTCACGATCGAGCCGATGCTCAATGCCGGCAAGTCGGCTACCAGGCAGCTCGGCGATGGCTGGACAGTCGTGACGAAAGACCGCTCGTTGTCCGCGCAGTGGGAACACATGGTGGCGGTCACCGAAAGCGGGTTTGAGGTCCTGACCGCCTGGCCTGACGGATATGGAGAATATGCGCCGATCGCTGTTGAGCCAAAGCTTCAAACGGCGGCCGCTTGAACAGATTCCGCTACTTCCGACGGGTTCTGTCGCGTTAGCTTCCCGAAAGCGGTCGAAGACATGCGCGCAACGCTGCGGTTTTCGCTGAGCGAACTGCTCCTGCAAGCGGCATGGTCATCCACATCGATAGAAACCTTGCTCATCCACCTGCACCCGCCCGCTGGAAAGCAGTTCGGCCAGATGCCGTGAAATAGTGCGGGTCTCGGCGTCCGTCACCCAGGCAGCATTGAAGCCCTGGGGATACAACAACCGTCGTTCAACCATCTGTTCCAATGTCTTCGGCGATTCGCCAAGCCATTTCAATATCTGCTGCTCGCGCTCATCGAGCTTGGCCGCGAACGCCGCGAGGTCATGCAGGAATCGATCTCTGTCGGTATAGACGCCCCGATGGTGGGACGTGACCCAAACCTTTGCCGGAATATCGGGCAGCCGCTGCAAGCTCCGGCGAAAGTCGCCCAGGTTTGAACAGGCATCCCCGTAATACGGTCCGAACCCCGTCAGATCGATGTCGCCGGTAAAGGCGACGCCCTCCGGCTCGACCAGCAGAACGCAATGGCCGGCAGTATGGCCAGGCAGATGGAACGCACGGATCGTCGACTGCCCCAGATCCCAGGTCATACCGTCTTCATAACTCAGCGCGTCCGGGCGTGGTGCATAGAAGAATTCGCGCTGGAATTTGTCCAGAGTCCGGGAAATGACCGTCTCGTCCGTCATGCCGAAGGCAGCCACCATGCCACTCCAGCTGCGGGCCGCCGCCACATCGGCTTCGTGAACGTACACACGTGCATTTGGCAGTCGATGCAGACCGGCCATGTGGTCCTCGTGCACATGGCCCATGACCACCAGTTCCGTAGCGTCGAACTCGGGGCCGATGTAGTTCGAGACGATTGGGGTGTCGAACGCCGCACGGGTATCCGTGCCTCGAATGAGGACCTGATTCCCATTGGGATACTTCCCGCTCTTCTCGCCCAGAACGACCGAGACACGGCCAAATTCAAGGCGCTGCAGGGAACCCGATGGACCGGCATGGCTTGCAGAAACAATCACGTTAACAATCCTTCCATAGCTGAACTTCTCTGTGGAAGGCATGCTATCAGCGTTCTGGCTGCATTGCTTGGCTTGGCCGAACAGGATGGGGACTTAGTCAAAACCAAGGACGCCTCTCGTTAAGGTAAATCGCATTGTCTTTCCGGCAAAACCTCGATCCGGGGAATTCGTGTTTTGTCGTTATGCCGGCGGGATGGGCATCACGACTGCACCAGCGGGCATCGGCTATGCAGTAAGCAGGCAAGCAAACTTTTAGCGCAACCATGGTGCCGCCCATGAGTATGCAACTACGCCGGTATCCATGCGCCATGAAAGCCAAAAGGAATCCGGCATGGAAGACGCACCATTGCAATCGGGCCGGTTGCGATGTCGGTGGCATTGAAAACCAGCAGATCACTCCGCTGCTCGGCCGCGCGCCATGCGGTCATCATGATCCAGCCGTCGCCTTCATCGGCTGCTTGATTGCGCGGCGCGAATACCGGCTCGGACAGGACATCGCCTTCCGGCACGCTGTATCGCTGTCTGCGTGCCGTAGTGAAGTCATGGCAGGTCAACGTGCCGTACAAAACATCCTCCGCTTCGCTTCTGACATTTCCATCCGCATGACAGATATACCAGCCGTAGCGGTTGTAACGGCCGGCGTATCGTTCGTCAATTCTCGGAAATTCCGCGGGGACGTCATCGATGACCGTACGTTCGACTTTCCCGCGCAGGCTGCTGAGATCGATCGTCCAGCGGGACAATCTTGCCGCCGACTTCCCGGGCTCGCCGGGCCGGCCATCGGCGTACGGCATTCCCGGCGCCATCTCCGACTGCATGGCGTAGACAGTGATCTTGCCGTCTGACTCCCAGGCGTTCATGAAATGGAATACATGGCAGGGGTCGGTGTCCAGCCACCGCATTGCACTGATTTCCGCTCCCTTTGGCAACACACCGATGTGGACGGCACGTTCCTCTTCCCATGCGAACAAGGGCTTTCCCTTCATGGCTCTATCCATGCTGGATGTGAGCGGGGTGATCGGGAACACTAAATGCGCGGTTGTCGCGACGAAGTCATGCACCATGCTGGCGTATGGCGCATGAAAAGCGTCCAGTCTGGCCACTCGGCATTCCCGGTCCAGGATTCCGTATTGCATTTCCGTGGTGCCGGGTCCGCCGACGGAGTAGGCGAAGAAGTGCAGCTCGCCAGTCTCGGGATCCGGTTTGGGGTGAGCGGTAAAGCGCGAGGAAATCACTCCGCCAAAACTTTGATAGCCCTTCGATTCCAGGGTAAGCGGGTCGAATTCAAAAGGCTGATGCGATTCTTCGAGCGCGAACAGACGGCCTGCGTGGGAGACGATATTCGTGTTGGCAGTCCCGGTGCTGCGACCGATTGCCGCCGGATCGCTGGTCGCGGGATTGCCGAATGTACCAAAAAGCGCCTTGCCAGCCTGGTTTTCCAATTGCCACTTGGGCGTGCGCATCCAGCGATTCCTGTATGCGACCTTTCCATTTCCGATATAAAACGCATGAACCATGCCGTCGCCGGCAAACCAGTGATAGAAGGCGTCGCGCGGGTCAAACTGCGGATTCGGTCCGACCCGGTAAAGCGCGCCCGCCAGCGCGTCCGGCAGCGCACCGACGACGGACAGATTGGTGAAATCATGTTCATTGCGAACCGGCGCGAAATTTCCGTTTAAAAAGTGATGCGTGAAAGTCATGGAGCGGCCCTGGTCTTGTTGTTGATCGTTTTTTTCTGCAGCGCCTGCAATGCCTTGTTCAGATAATCGAGAAACGGCTCGTCGATGCCCGAACCGAAGCGCAATGCAGGTTCCTGCGTGAAGGCATGTTGAAGTTTTGCCGCCAGTCCCGGGGCACCGCCTACCTTCCTGCTCTCCAGCTGGGTCCATTCCTTTGCGAGGCGTTGCATGTCCGGATCGTCCGGTTCGGTGCCCTCTGCCATATGACTGCGTATCGCGGCAATGAGCGGCGGCCATGATGTGGTGCACCGGACATAGTGATGGCGCAAAATCTCAATCTCCCCGCGGCTGCAATATTTGGCGTAGAGCTTCAGGCGGCGATAGGCCATGGCGTGCGAAATGTAGGTCATACCGGAATGATCTATTCCGGATAGCATCTGAAGCGACTCCTCATTCCACTGCATCGCGTAATACTTCATCAGCAGCCCTTCGTCGCCACCGACTTCCTTCATGAGAAGCTGTATCCAGCGATAACCCAACTCCTGCGCGTCGTCACTATCGGCCGCAACACCTTGTGTCATGAACCGCTGCAATGCAGCGACCAGTGCCGCCTTCTCATCGCCGCCGGGCGCTTTGACGGAGGCACGTTGCGTCGCCAATGCGTCGCGTTCGTCATCATTGAAGTATCTGGAGACGGCCGACATCTGCGCCAACGCGCCGAGCCAATCGTCCATGGCCAGCGCACTGGATTGGCGATGCCTCGATTGAAGTTCGGTGAGGTGATCACGCAGTGCGGCGGCATGGCTGATCTGATGATTCAGAAAGACAATCTGCTTTTCCACCACGTCCGGAAAGGCTGCGCCGCCGACAGTGAGAAGTTGCTGAATCTCGGTGAGTGAAAGGTTGAGACGGATAAGCGCTTGTATCCGATAGAGCTTGCCGACGTCGTCCGGACCGTAGAGCCTGAACCCGCCCTCGGAGCGTGCCGAAGGAGAAAGCAGACCGATCTCATCGTAATGGCGCAATGCACGAATCGTGACGCCTGTGCGCTTCGACAGCTCACCGATTTTTAAAAGCATGAGAACCCCTGAAGTTTCCGACATGCTAAACCCTCCCGTGACGAGAGAGTCAAGAGGGCAATTCATTCTGCTTGGAAATTAAGGTCAAAAGGTTGATTGTTTCGAGGGAGTGCTTTACATCGATGGCGTTGTGCAACGTTCCCCATGTCGAATCGGCGCATGCACTAGATTTTTTGGAGAGCTACCGCTTCCGCCCGGCCGGAATCTGCGTCTGGAGACAGAGTGAAATTGTTCAAGTAGTCAAACTTATCGTTACAAAATGAACTATAGGAACCCTGCTGCGCCAAATAAGGAGGCATCCGTGTTTTTCGAACACTGCATTTGATCAATACACGGCAACAGGGTGGACATATGACTCAGGTCATTGATGATTTTCTCGAGTTCAGCGAATCGGCAAAATCATATCTTGTGCTGGGAAATGACTTGTCGATCGTCGACGCGACCAGCAGTTTTCTGGCGGAATGGTCGCTGCGGCGCGATGACATTACCGGTCGTTCGGTTTTCGATGTGTTCCGGGACGGGACCGATAAAAACCAGAATAAAGGCACCCGTCCGGAACCGTTGATTTCCCTTCAGGAAGTGATCGATCATGCTCCCGGGTTTATCTGCGTTACGCGCGGGCCGACGCACATCGTCGAGCTCGTCAACAGGTCCTGTTATCAAATCGTATGTCACCGTCCGGTTATCGGCATGTCGGCGCGGGACATGTCCCCGGAAGGAAGCGACAACGACCTTGTCAGACTGCTTGACCAGGTCTACGCCACCGGCAAACCCTACGTGGGTCGGGCTCACAGGGTGAAGCTGCAGCCTGCTCCGGGCGCCGCCTGCATCGATGCCTACGTCAATTTCGTGTACCGGCCGATATTCAGTGAGGATGGCGCGGTAGCGGGCATCCTTGCATTCGGCTACGACGTGACGAAGGAGGTGCTTGTACGCGATGAGCTTCGCAGCAGTGAAGACCGGTTTCACCTGGCGCTGGAAGCGGCTGGAGACGGCGTCTGGGACTGGAACATCGCCGGAAAAAAGTTTTCCCTCTCGGCGCGTGGGCGAGCCATGCTCGGATACAACGATGTCGAGATCGGCGATTCGATGGAAAACTGGCTTGCCATTACGCATCCCGAGGATCAGGAGCGTGTCAAGGACCATGCGATGGCATGCGTGCAGGGTCGCATTCCATTTCTTTCCTGTGAATACCGGGTGCGCTGCAAAAACGGCAGCTGGAAATGGTTGCTTGCCCGTGGCGCCGTCATCCACCGTGACGGCAACGGCTGGGCCACCCGCATGGTCGGCACGACGATCGATATCTCGTCGGAACAGGAAACCCTGCGCCGTGCAAACTACGACTCGCTGACCAGCCTTCCGAACCGGAACCTGTTTCGCGACCGGCTTGAACACGAGATGCTGAGTTCACAACGCACCGGAAGGCCGGTCGCGCTGATGTTTATTGATCTGGACCGGTTCAAGGAGGTCAACGATCTGCTCGGGCACGGCGCGGGCGACAGTCTGCTGCGCGAATGCGCGAAGCGTATCCGCTCCTGTGTTCGTGCCGTCGACACGGTCGCACGTCTCGGCGGTGATGAATTTACCGTCATCCTGACCGATCTGGACGGACGTTCCCATGTCGAATTCATCGCGCAGAAGATCCTGAATGTACTGGCACGTCCGTTTGACCTTGGCCACGAGCGCATTCATGTCTCCGGAAGCATCGGCATCACCATGCATCCCGATGATGGGGTACACCTGGAGGATCTGATCCGGAATGCGGACCAGGCAATGTATGTTGCAAAGAATGCCGGCCGCAACCAATTTTGCTTTTTCACGCGTTCGATGCAGGAAAAGGCACGGCATCGCATCTCGATGATCGCCGAATTGCGCGAAGCGCTGCCAAGAAATGAGCTGCGGGTGTACTTCCAGCCCATTGTGGAATTGCACACCGGCCGGATATCGAAGAGCGAGGCGTTGCTGCGTTGGCGGCATCCGCAAAAGGGCATGTTGCTGCCATCCGAATTCATCGGTCTTGCCGAGGAAAGCGGTTTGATCAACGACATCGGCAATTGGGTTTTTGTCGAAGCGGCCCATTGGTCGAAGCGATGGACCGAGCAGGCCGGAGAGCTCTTCCAGGTCAGCATCAATAAATCGCCGATCCAGTTTTTGCCGCAGAAAAACGCCATGAACTGGGGAAGGCATTTGCGCAGCCTCGGCATTGCCTGGAACAGCATCTCGGTCGAGATCACGGAAAACCTCTTGTTCAATACCACGGCGGCCACGGCCGAAATTCTGCTGGCAATGCGCAACGCCGGCATCCAGGTTGCGATTGATGATTTCGGGACCGGCTATTCTTCCATGGCCTATCTGAAGAAATTCGATGTTGATTATCTGAAGATCGATCAGTCATTCGTCGGCGGCTCCACGGCGGACACCATTACGAGAACCATTGCGGAAACCATCATCGTCATGGCGCACAAACTCGGTTTGAAAGTGATTGCCGAAGGCATCGAAACCCAGGAGCAGCTTGACTGGCTCAAACAGGCAGGGTGCGATTACGGGCAGGGGTTTCTTTTTTCACAGCCTCTGCCGCCGGAACAGTTCGAACGGCTGCTGGCAGGTCAGGAAGCATGAATGCCGGTACCAGGCATTAAGCTTAGAATGCCATATCGGGCTGGATAGGCTAATTT
>NZ_DASZBA010000008.1:0-16737 GCF_035944575.1 Noviherbaspirillum sp. | reverse complement strand
GTTCGGCCGGCATGCAGGTTCAGCAGCACCGATGCGGTGGGCTTCTGCTGGTCCCGTACGAAGACCGACGCCTTAGGCAGGGCGAGATGCACGCGTGCCGCCTGCACTGCCGCCACCGACTGGATCGAGCGGGCCAATTCTCCTTCCAGTGCGCGTTGAAAATTCACCTGCTCATGAAACTGCGATACGCCCAGTTTCTGGTTTTCCATCAGTTCGAAACCGACGCTGCCGCCTTTCGGCAATCCCTGGGATGCCAGCTTGAGCCTGGCGTCATGCACCTGCTCGGCGGGCACCAGGATGGCGCCGCCGCCTTCGGCGAATTTGTAGGGAACGTTCATCTGCTGCAGCGCAGCGACGATCGCGCCGCCATCGCGATCCGAGAAGTTGGCGAACAATACGCGGTACTCGGGCTGCTTGCCCCACATCCAGACGGCGGACATGACAGCGACGACAGCTGCCACGCCGAGCATGAGAAAGAAGTTCCGCCCGCCGGTGGTCTGCGCAAAGCCGACCAGTCCGGGAGCGACAGCGCCGTCCGCTGTTACTGCCATGATGCGCCTCCCGTGATGAAGTTATCAGTGATCGTTTTTGTCATGATTGTTTAGCCAGATTGCCTTAGCGTGAATTGTCAACTTCCCCGCGATATTTGATCGGCGGAATAGAGCGTGCTTTGTACTGCTTATTGTTCGAAGGCGGAAGAAGCGGGCTGGTAAGGTAGCGGTGTGAAAAATTGCCGTCATGGCGCATGCCGGGCGGTGGAGTCAAGGAGGAAGCAATGAAAGTCGGCATCGATACCGGGCGCATCGAAGCGATGGTGGCGCAGCTCAAGGCCGCCGCAACCCGCCCGCAGGGCGGCATCAATGGCATAGAGGACGGCGTGGCGACCGGCAAGCCGGTGGCGAAGGCGGATTTCGCCGATGCGCTGAAAGCCAGCCTCGATCAGGTCAACAGCGCGCAAAAGAAATCGGAAACGCTCGGCAAGCAATTCGCCATGGGCGACGACAGCGTCAACCTGTCGGATGTGATGATCTCGATGCAGAAAGCGAGCATCTCGTTCCAGGCGACGGTGCAGGTACGGAACAAGCTGGTGTCTGCGTATCAGGACATCATGAATATGCAGGTGTAGCTTTCCTTTCTCCTTGGACGAAAAATCCACAGCTCAACTTCCGCTGCTCCCAAAATTATTCTTTCGGCTGTGCCGATGTGGCATGCAGACCCGGCGGACGACCTTCCTGGTTTCTGCCGTCATGAGCGACCGCATGGTTTTCCATAGCAGCGGACGGTCTTTATCGTCGCTGCTGTCTCATTTCCCATCCGCACTAATTCGCTGACCGGCTGTTTCGGCGCTTTCCTTTTCCCAGGGCGGCTATCCATTCCGCCGTTACACGGACGATCCCTGTCCAATTGCCGGTCGTTTTGTTATCAAAATTAAATTGAACTTCGGCGCTGCTGTTGTTTCTGAATTGTTATCTTTTCCCGGGCAGGCGTTTCGAGATACCAGTCCGGACCGAAGACTCTTCCCGAGTCTTATTGGAAACCCGTATCAGGATTCCGGGAAAACAGCGCAGCAGCGGCCAAACAATGTCAGGCGTCACGAATCTCTCGAACAGACACCCGGCATGAATGATCGGCGAGCGGCGGCTATCACAATCTTTGCGGATAGGAGAACGATATGTTGGCGATGAATTACAGAGGTCCGTTTCGGGTGCGTGCACAGCAGAAACCTGATCCGGTTATTGAACATCCGAATGATGCAATCATCCGCGTCACGCGTTCATGCATCTGTGGATCGGACTTGCACCTGTACCACGGCCTTGTCCCCGATACACGGGTGGGCATGACGTTCGGCCACGAGTTCACCGGCATCGTCGAGGAGGTCGGACCGTCGGTGCAGAATCTGAAGGTCGGCGACCATGTCCTGGTACCGTTCAACATCTTCTGCGGTTCGTGTTTCTTCTGCGAAAAGGAGCTGTACGGCAACTGCCACAACACCAATTCCGAAGCCACGGCGGTAGGCGCGATCTACGGCTATTCCCATACCGCCGGCGGCTATGATGGCGGGCAGGCGGAGTATGTCCGCGTGCCGATGGCCGATGTCGGTCCCACCATCATTCCCAAGGACCTCGATGTCGATGACGCGGTGCTGCTCACGGATGCCTATCCGACGGGATATCAGGCCGCGGAGATGGGGGACATCAAGCAGGGAGACACCGTGGTGGTTTTCGGCGCGGGACCGGTAGGTATCTTTGCCGCCAAGTCGGCATGGCTGCTCGGTGCCGGCCGGGTCATCGTGGTCGATCATGTGGAGTACCGGCTTGAATTCGTGAAGAATTTCGCCCAATGCGAAATCGTTAATTTCAAGGATGTGCGGGACATGGCGCTGCACATCAAGAAGATGACCGACTGGCTGGGCGCGGACGTGTGCATCGATGCCGTCGGCTGCGAAGCGGCCGGGAATGCGGTCCAGAGCCTGACCGGGCGCTTCGTCCCGCTGCAGGCGGGAGCGGCCACCGCGCTGCACTGGGCAATCAATTCGGTGCGCAAGGGCGGCACGGTATCGATCGTCGGCGTCTACGGGCCCACCTTCAATGCCGTTCCTATCGGCAATGCGATCAACAAGGGCCTGACGCTGCGCATGAATCAGGCGAGCGTCAAGCGTCACCTTCCGAGACTGATCGAGCACATTCAGGCCGGACGCATCGATCCGAAGCAGATCATTACCCACCGCGTGCCCCTGGAGGAGATCTCGGATGCGTATCACATCTTTTCAAGCAAGCTCGACAACTGCATCAAGACCGTGCTGATCCCGCCCCGGGCTGCCCAGGCGGGACTGATCCATTAACCACCTGCGCGCATTGTATAAGGAGCATATTGTATGGAAGCAGATCGAAACGAATCGGCACGGACCGCTACGCCGTCCGTTGGCGCATTGCAAACATCCGGTCAGGAAACGGGATCGTCGCTTGTGCTCAGCCAGCAGCCACAGCGCGACAACGCAGGGCAGAATCGGCGCGACCCCAGTCTGAAGAGCGAGGAAACGCATTCGCATATTCAAGGCTGGGCTGCGGACCTTGATCATGCGAACCGGCCGGCTTACCCGATGGAGCGCACCCCGCCACGGCTGGACAATGTTCACTGGGATCGCCCGGAAGACCAGCCGATCAGGATGAAGGTCTACCATTCCACGGAAAGGCAGGGCGTCACGCCGGTGTTCGGCACCAGTACGCCGCCGTCCGGTCTGAGCGGCAAGATCCGCGACGTCGCGTATTCGCTGACCGAAAACGACATCCGCCATTGGCTGCTCCTGCTGCTGGCCGATCGTGTGAACATGGTCGAGGGAATCGGCGAGGATCTCATGAGCGGGCATATACCCAACATCTTCGCCGAGATGGGCATCAAGTCGGAATGGAAGTACAACCGGGCCGGATTGATACGCAAGGTTGCAGTGACGACGGCGGTGGCGGGGCTGGGCTACTACCTGCTCAGGCGCGGAAGGCCGCAGTGGAAGTACAAGGTGCCGACATCACCGTTGTGATCGCCAACGGGTCCGGCATGCACGACGAAACTGAGCGTTGTGCATACCGGATCCGTCAGTTCATTCCTGTCGCTCTTGCATTCTGTTCCCGCTCCAGTTTCGTGATGTAGCGCTGCACCGCGGCCAGCATCGGCTTTGGCAGATCCACGAACAGGCAACCGATCCGCCGGCTGGTCTTCCCGTTCGGCAGGGTCGTGTCGTAGCAATTGCGGATCTGCAGCGTGGCCACGACAAGCGTGCCGCCCGGCAGGTCGATGCGGCAGTTGTGATAGATGCGGCCCACCGTGTTGTCCAGCAGTCGTTTCTCATCGACGATCGCGATGCCGCCGCCGCTGACATTCTGCAGCGGCATCACGACGGTCGACCCCGCATTGCCATCCTCCTTGGGGATCTGGATGGTGCAGCGGATCGGATTGGCGATCGGCGTCGGGACACGGTAATGTTCGCGCCGCTGAAGGCGGACCACGCTAGTCGGAAGATCAATGCACAAGGCGGGCGAGTCGCCGTAAATGCATTCGGAAAGCCGCGGTGCAAAGAACAGGATGCGAATATTGTCGAGTACGCTTTCGAAAGCGATATTTTCTCCTTCCAACATGCGCTCATTTACGGCGTTGCTGGGCGAGCGGTCGATCACGACAATGCCGCTTTCTTCTTCCAGTTCAAGAACCGTGGTGATCACCGAGTCGGCGCCGCCGTCGGCATGCATGGTGAGAATCTGTTTGCGTTCCTGCAGGGCGCGTAGCAGCGTGATGATTTCACGGCGCGAGCTGACTTGGTAAGGCGTCAAATCGTCGACACCGAAATGCTTGTTGAATCCCATCTGCTTATCCTGATCTACATAGTGTAAGGCTGCTGTGCGTTCCTGGCGTGGTTCCCGGAATGGGGCGGGGAGCGAATTTTAGTCCCGTAGTGCGCGACCGTCACATTTGTACGGGCGCGCATCGCGGAACGACCTTGCTCCTTGCACCGTCCTGAGAACCACTCCGGACCTTATTTGAAAAACCGGTCGGGGGCGATATCGGATCGGCGATGTACGCCGCACTGGTGTGCGACATCGCTTTTCCGTCCGACCTCGACCCGCTTCCCGGAGTTCTCAAGCGCTCTATTATTCCGGCGGTTCTCCGCCTTGCCTTGCGGCCTCGATATGGTATAGCCATGCCAGCAATTCCGCCACTGCGCGATACAACGCAGGCGGGATGTGTTGGTCCAGATCCACCTGCATCAGCAGGGCGACCAATTCTCTTGATTCATGAACGAATACGCCATGTTCCTTGGCTCGGGCAATGATCTGCTCGGCGATCAGGCCGCGCCCGCGCGCCACGACCTTGGGCGCGAGGTCGCCGCTCTGATAGGCGAGGGCAACTGCGTTCTGCCTGGCGTCAGGGCGTTTCATCGATTTTTACCGTGAATACGTCCAGCGGCGATCCGGCTGCCAGCATCGCGTCGGCCAGCGCCGCCCCATGGGTGCGCAGTGTCGCGGCAATGTCCTCTGATGCCGCACTGACATTGACCTGAACCCGGTCCCCGCTGAGAACGATCCTGGCAGCGACCGGCCCGAGGGTCGGCAGCTCGAAACGCACGACACTGGTCCAGGCCGCGAGGTCGTAGTCCGCGCCGCCGGTGCCATCTTTGCGGACCGCAGGGTCTCGTTGCTGTGTATCGCGGCTGATCTCCCATTGCATCGGCACGCCAGGCCACACTTCACCTTGCCAGCGCACCTGTTGCTGTTCCAGCGTGTGCAACTGCAAATTGACGATGCGTGCCGCTTCGGGCTTGATCGACTCGGTCGCAGACGCGACCTGCACAGCGCCGTGTGCACGAGGGTCATCCGCCGGCGGCTGGTGATAGACAATTACGTCGGCATCGAGATCCTTGTTCTGCGGCAGCGCCTGCATGTCGAGCAATCGGCTCATCAGCTCGGCGTCGTTTGCCAAGGCGGGCAACAGATTGTTCCCTTCTTGCCTGGCTTCCATGCCGCGTGACTGGACAGAGGGTGGTGTGGCGGCTGACAGGCTCCGCGGGGAGGGCGCCGCAGGATTACCCCCTCCGGTGCCCGACGCAGGTTCTCCCAGCGCAGCCTGTGGTTCCTGCAGCAAGGCGGCCAATGGCCGGCGACCGCTGATCCACTCATGCAAATGAGATTCATAGAAAACGCCGCTCCCGGCGACTTCGCTCTGCAGCCGTGCCGCGACTTGCTGTGCGTCGATTTCCGATGCGTTTGCCGCCAGCGGGGTTTTTGCCATCACGGCGGCGTGGGTGGCGTCCTGCCGCGCCGCCTGCAATATCTGATCGATCAGCCGTCCGGCATGACTGAGCGATGCGGTGTCACTCGCGGTTTGCCGGACCAGCAGAAAAGCAGGCCGCGGCGCCTTGGCCACCAGCGTCATCACCACATTGTCACCCACGCGCGTCCCCGACGGCAGCGCCATGCGCGCGACCGTGTCGCCGATCTTGACTGAAAACGTACCGTCGTCCAATCTCGAAAGGACGCTCGCCAGCATTTCCTTTCCGAGGGCAATCTGCGTCAGGCGTTGGAAAATTTCCTGGCGCGCATCCGCGCTCGCGGTGACGGGCGACGCCGCTTCGACCGCGCTAACGGGCCGTGATGTCTTGAGGTCGGCCCGGGGCAACATGGTGCTAACCGGATTGGCCGGAACCGTAGGCCTTGGATAACTTGCGCTCGGCGCCGGTGCTGTTGATCATGGCGGAAAGTTGTGCCATCCATGGCTCCGTGAGGTTGCGGATCTGGCGGTCGTCTTCCAGGATCTTGCGGATGATGCGCGCCTTTTGCTCGCGTGCAGATCCGGTCATCGGCTCCCGCGGTTCCGCCTTTTTAATGATATCGACTTGGCTGGAGCAGCGTGATTCCAGCGCCGCCAGCCTTTCCCAATCACTGTCGCGGGCGGCGGCCAGCATCTGGTCGGTAATGACGGCAACGTTCTCGTAAAGCGAAATGATTTCCTGACTAGTCATCTATTCTCAAGCCTTTACCATACGGGATTGCATTGGGGCGAGCGAGTCATATGCCGGCATTTTCGGTGCGCTCTGCACGGCGGCCTGGGCTGGTGGCTGGGCCGCTGCAACGGCTGGCGCCGGCGCAATCGACTCCCATGCATCTTTCAGACCTTTCAACAATTGATAGATTTCGTCCAGAATCGCGGGCTGGTTTTTCAGATTGGCGATCACAAGCCGGCTGCTCATGTACTCGTAGAGCGCATCGAGATTGAGCGCGATTTCGCCGCCGACTTTCTTGTCCAGGCTGGCGCGCAGGCCTTCATCGATGATAGTAATGGCCTTGGAAATCGACTTGCCCTTGGCCTTTACATCTCCGGCCTGCATCTGCTGAATGGCGGAACTGATGGCGACCATTGCGCCTTCGAACAACATCACGACCAGCTTGTGCGGACTGGCCGCAACGACACCGGTTTCGACACCGACCTTGGCATAGGCGTTCGCGCCGCTATTCGTTGATCCAAACATCGTGTATCCCCTTTATTCTACTTTTGGCAAGTTAGCCAATTGTTGCTGCAAAAAATTGCTGGTAGTACTCATGCTGCTGATCGCAGTATCGAGTGCGAGGAACTGCGCCCTGTAGCGCCGTTCGGTTTCAGCGAGCCGGGTGTTGATCGTTTCACGGCTCCGGTCAATATCCTTGATGCTATTGCTGATACCTGATGTACGTCCGGAGATCAGGCCACTTGATCCAAGAAATGTATCGACGAGTTTGCTGAGTTGATCCGCGAAACCACGTGAAAAGTTAACTGTGCCACGGTTACCAATTGCGCCCCCGGTAATTTGAAGTTTCAATCCCTCCGAGGCAACGCCTGTGGCAGCGGTCAACGTCTGTCCGGAACCAGAAGCCAGCGAGCCGTCGATGGTGCCAGCCACATTTTGTCCTGTTGTCGCGACCGGCAGATTTCCAAACAATGTCGCAACGTCGGTGCCTGTGCCACTACTGATGCTGACGCTGGAGGCGGACCCGAAGCGAGCCGACGCGATACTCAGGAACCCGCCGCTGTCGACATTGGCGGTTACCGATGAACCAGCAGCGCCAAAGGCGGCGGTGCCGTTGACGGCTGACTGCAACATGGCGGCCAACTGCGCCGAACTGTAACTGCCGCCGGCGAGCGCGACACTAGCGGTGGTGCCGTCCAGAGTAATATTCAACGAAGTTCCGTCGGCAATTACCGTTGGACCGGGATTCAGGTTGAGGTTGCCGACGAAGCTGCCTTGGGTTGCCAGTGCCGTGAGGTTAACCGCATATTTGCCCGGCTTCGTTGCGGCACTGGATCCGATTACGCTGGTGAGGCTATCCGTGCTGGTGCCAACCGCAGCAAAAAGTGCGCCGACGTCAGCCACGCTGGTATTGATGGCGTTTTGCAGTTTGGCTGAATCCACCGCCAGTGAACCATCCTTCTGAAAACTGACGCCGACATCCGAAAGCGTTCGAAAGGCGCCACCGGAATCGGACACCGCTGTCGACAGCATCTGCCGTATGCTATTTTGCACCGTCCTGACGGTCGGGTCGCCCAGCAATAGTCCAGCCTCTTTCGTGGCAGGATTGTAGGCCGTCAGTTTCTTCAATGTGTTGTTGATGTCGTTGTAGGCCTTGACAAAACCGTTCACCGCCGACGTAACGCCAGCAGTATCGCGGTTGATCGCAAGTGTCGTGCTGCCGGCTTTGCTGACGTTCAGGGTCACGCCCTGAATTGCATCGGCAACCGTCTTGGTTGCACTGTTGATGGTAATTCCGTTGACGGTGAGCACGGTGTTTTGTGCGACGGTCGTTTCGGTCATTTTCTGTCCAGACCCATCGGCCGGGTTGTAGGAGAGCAGGTCCTGCAATGCCGAATCACCAGTCGCGGAAATCTTCATACTCGACGTCAAGCCCGTTTTGGTAGACGTGAAGACGAGATAGTTCGGTGTAGCACTGCCATCGGAGACGATTGTCGCGGTAACACCTATATTTGCCTTGTTGACGGCATCCCGGATGCCTTGCAGCGAGTTGTTGCTGCTGTCGATGGTTACACTGCCGGTGCCGCGTGTGGGATCCTGAGTGAAGGTTGCCCCGTCATATACGCCGCCGGTTGACGTGCCGCCGGCGATCGTGCCGAATTGGAAGGTGAGCGTGGTTGTTGCTCCGCTGCCGATGGTTGCTGATGTCGTCGCCTGGGCGGCTGTCTTGATGGTCTGGGACTGCGCCAGGGTACTGACGTTGATATTGTAATTTCCCGGCACCGCTTGGCCACTGGCGGATGCGGTGACAATGGAGGAATCAGCGGACGTCGCTGTAAGCGCCTGGAATTTTGCCGGCGTGCTCAAACCGTTGACCGCGGATTGAAATGCCCCGAGCGCTCCGCTGACATTGCCGTACGCGGCCAGCTTTGCCTGAAAACCCGCCTCTTTCTTGGCAAGCGCGGTTAGCGGCTGCGATTCCACCGCCATCAGCTGCTTGATGATGCTGTTGACATCCAGATTGGAACCGATGCCTGGGGATGAAAGCGCCACTGCGGACTCCTGCGAAAATTTGAACTGACTATAGCCTGTTATCGGCAGGGCCAATCCGGACTTTAGAGGAGGATTTACCTGCCTGTTTCCAAAGGAGCAAACAAGACGAAGCTGACACGCTGGAAGCGATGGGGGGCAGCCGGAAGGAGGTACGCAAGGGCAAGGAGGCGGGGGAAGCATGCCTTGTCGGATTGGCAAGCATGTGGAAAATTGGCCGAACGCCTGGAATACAATCGAACGTCAGGCCAGGTCAGACTTGATCAGGCCTGTTGATTAATAAGCACGCCTTGCATGCGGTCGAGCGCCTTGGCAATTTCCAACGCTTCTTTCGACGGGAGCTGGCGTATCACCTCATTGGTCTGCTGGTCCACGACCTTGACGATTGTCCGGTTACTGTCTTCGTCGACCGAGAATTCGAGGTCTTGGGACATTGCTTTCATCGTCTTGTTGAGATTCTGGATCGCTGTCTTTAATTGTTCCTGACTTGGAACCGGAGCGGTTTCGGAAACGGCTGATGCAATTTCAACCGGTATCAAGGTCGATTTTGATGTCACAGAAGCAGCGGTGACGGCAGATGCCGTACTGCGTTCCGGCTGAGATGGGCCTTGGGTTACAAGTGTACGAACGTCCATGACAAACTCCCTGATGGGAAAAAACCCGGTCGGTGGAAACCGACCGGGTTATGCGGCGACTGGTCGGTTTCCCGATTAGCCTCTGAGCAGTGCAAGCACGCCATTTGGCAGCGAGTTTGCTTGAGCCAGCATTGCGGTACCAGCCTGTTGAAGGATCTGGCCGCGGGTCAATGTTGCTGTTTCCGATGCGAAGTCGGTGTCCTGGATCCGGCTGCGCGATGCGGACAGGTTCTCCGACGTCGTCTGCAGGTTCGAGATCACGGAACTGAAGCGATTTTGCACCGCACCCAGGTCAGCACGGGTGCTGTTGACCTGTGCCAGGGCTGCGTCCACAACGCTGATTGCGCTTTGAGCGCCCGCTGCGCTGGACAAGGTCAAGCTGGCGAGGGATGCGAACGCGCTGGTGTTAGTGCCTGCGGCGGCAAATACGTCTGCACCGGCATTCGCAGAGGTGATCTGGCCCTTGTTGCTTGACAGCGACACGGTACCGGTGCGGATCGCCGAGTCGGTGGCCGCGCCGCCTGTCAGTGACACACCCGAGAAGTCGACCGTTTTGGTGGCGCCGGAATTGTTGAAGTCTTCAATTTCGATATTGCGGCCATCTGTCGTCGACAACGTCAACGAATTCTTGCTGCCGTTTGTCGTAAAGCTGGCAGTTACGCCGGTCGCACTGGAAGCGCCGTTGATCGCCGACAGCACTGAAGTCAAGTCTGATGCGTTCGCAACAGTAGCCGAGATCGCTGTGCCATTAAGTTCAAATGTCACATCACCAGCAGAGCCAAGACTTCCCAAGGTTGCGCTGTTGCTCGCGGTTGCAGTGATGCCGATGCCATTGGCAGCGGTGTTGATGGCAGCAGCTATCGTCGTTGCTGATGCATCGGCTGCATAGCCGAAGGCTGCAGTCGTACCGCCCTGTGCAGTCGTCAATGTCAAATCGGCTTCTACCGCGACGTTGTTGCCGGCGGAGACGTCTGCCGCGGCTGCACTGGTGGAACCGGTGACTGTGCCGTCCAATGTCATCGTGTTGCTGCCGAGTGCTGTGGCGCGAGAGTCGGCGATCGAATTCACGTTAATGGTCTGGCCAGCATTTGCACCGATCTGGAATGCTTGGTTGGCAAAGCTGCCGTCGAGCAGGTTCACGCCGTTAAACGATGTCTGGCTGGAGACACGGGAGATTTCCGAAATCAGCTGGCTGGCTTCTGCATCCAGCGCGGCGCGGTCGGAAGAGCTGTTCGTTGCATTCGCGGACTGCACTGCCAGTTCGCGGATACGCTGCAGGTTGTTGCCGATCTCGCCGAGCGCGCCTTCAGCTGTCTGCGCCAGCGAGATACCGTCGTTGGCGTTACGTGCTGCCTGGTTCATGCCCTTGATCTGCGATGTGAAACGGCTGGAAATTGCGAGGCCGGCGGCGTCGTCCTTAGCGCTGTTGATGCGCAAGCCGGAGGACAGACGCTGCAGGGCGGTTTCGAGGCCGGCGGAAGAGGTGCTGAGATTGCGCTGTGCATTCAACGATGCGATGTTGGTATTGATGAATGAAGCCATGTTGATTCTCCTAGTTGGGTGCGAAGGTTCCGCCTTGAGCGTTATCCACTTTGGTCCGCCTCCCTGCTTATTGAGGCTTGCAAACCGCTGTTGTAAGTTGTAACGAACGGAACTGGAAAAACTTTAGGACTAATTTGCGATTATTTTTTCAGTGCCGTCCGTACTCAAGCCGGACACTTGCTTCTTCGGATCAATTAGAAAAATCTTTAACGATTTTTATGCTGCCACCGGAAGCGAATTGTCGATTTGTCATCTATTGACGCTGCGGACTGGGAAAGGAGGAACCCGATTGGTCCGTGCGGAGAGGGAGGGGGTATTATTTTGCGGCGATGACGCGGTTCTTGCCGGCCTTCTTTGCCTGGTAAAGCGCGGCATCGGCGCGCTGGATGAGGGTTGCCTGTTCTTCGCCTGTTATATATATCGCGACGCCGGCGCTGAATGTAATCAGCAGTCGCTCGTGGTTGTACATGAAAATGCGTTTCGTCAGTTCGCGCTGCAGGCGCGTAACGGTCTGCATGGCATCGTCGAGCTGGGTGTCCGGCAGGACGATCAGGAACTCTTCGCCGCCGAATCGGGCGATCATATCCATCGTCCGCAGAGTGTCCTTGATGACGCGAACCAGGTGGATCAGCGCCTGGTCGCCCGCGCTATGGCCGTGAGTGTCGTTCAGTCGCTTGAAATCGTCGAGGTCGAGCAGGGCGATGCACAAGGGCGACTTGCGTCTGTCCGCGCGGGCCAGCTCCCTGCTGAAGACGTCGTCGAGGCCACGCCGGTTGAGGCTGCCGGTGAGTTGATCTTCCATCACAAGTTCGCTCATCTGCCGGAGCTTGGTCTCCAGATCATTGATGCGGGCTTCGGCTTCCTGCACTTCCTTGCGAACCGACATCATCTCGTCGCGTGAACGTAGTGCTTCTGTTTGTGCAGTGCGGGTATCGCGCATCACATCGTCGAGAATCCTGTTTAGTTCCGTGATGTCCGATGCCTTGCCGATTTTTTGCGAGTACTCATCGATCTTCTTGTGGTAATCGCCGGTGCTCGCAGCGATCAACGCGAGCTGATCGATGAAGGTCAGCATCATGGTCTTGACGGTCACTTTGGCTTCCGCAAGGCTATGCTTGAGCAGCCCTTGCTTGTAAATGACTTCCTTGAGGCTGCGCGTCGCGTCCATTAGCGCGCCGTGCGAGATGGGACCTGCAAGCAGGTTCTGGACACCGGCGATCTGTCCGCTCAGCCAAGAATCATCCTCCAGCAATTCGCTGACGTTTTCCAGCAACAGGTTGAAAAGGCGCAGCAGAAGTTCGTGCTCCTCCGCCATGTCGCCGCTTTTCAATTCAATCTTGAAGCAGAGTTGCTTCAACCGCACGCTGACGTCCTGCAAGGCTTGCTCGGTACGCGCTACCTTGATCGATTCCGCCAGCGCCTCGGATTCCCTGGCGAGTTCCGGCGCGCCCTGCAGCAGCGAACTGACCGCCAGGGTCAATGTCCGGGTAAGCAAATCGCGCAACATCCGGGTCTGGTTATCGTCGGAAAAGGAAAAACCCGTCCGGCGGGGAACCGGCGCTTCGGTCTCAGACGCCGCTGAAGGGGGCGGGACCGGGGCAGGGAGCTGTGCCGCGGTATTCTGCGGACCTCTTTTCAGGTACTCGGCAATGAGCAAGTTCAGTTCGCGATTGGTTTCCGCCCAGTTGCGGCCCTCGATCGATCGGGTAAAGCGCCGGACCAGTTCATCGGCGGCAGTCGACACTTCCGAAAGCGTCGCGGCTACGGAAGCCAGCATCTGCTCGGCGCCTGGTTGCGGCACCTGCCCGGCGACTTCCTCGTACACCTGCCTGTAGGCATCCGGTGTGGGGGCGATACGGCGTGCGCCGAGCCGGCGAAATGCTTCGCGGGCTATATCGGCAGGGCTTTGTCCGGCGGGCTTTTCTTTTTCTTGCATGGCATTACAGCAATTGCAGATGGAATTTCCTGGTTTGATTCCATGCTACGACGCCGAAGCCATATCCCAATTGCGAATCAACGGCAAAAAGCCGAGGTAATTCGGAGTTTTGAGCGGTATTACTCGACCAGGTGATTCTTGATCGCGTAGTGAGTAAGCTCCGCGTTGTGCCGCAATTTCATTTTTTGCAACAGGCGCGAGCGGTACATGCTGATGGTCTTGACGGACAGTGAAAGCTCTTCGGCGATGTCGCTTACCGCTTTTCCGGAGGCGATCATGACGAGCGTCTGGTACTCGCGGTCCGACAAGGTTTCATGGGCAGGTACCTCGCGGTCCTCGCCGATCTGGTTGGCCAGTTCCTGAGCCAGCGCGGCACTGATGTACTTGCGGCCGGCGGCAACCTGCCGGATCGCATCCACCAGTTGATCGGGCGCGCTTTGCTTGTTCAAGTACCCCGACGCACCGGCTTTCAGCGACCGGATCGCATACTGGTCTTCCCGATGCATGGAAAGCATGAGCACGGCCAGTTTGGGTGTTTCTTTCTTCACCTGTTTAAGTACCTCGATGCCGCTGCGGTCGGGCATCGAGATGTCGAGCAAAAGTACGTCGGCCCCCTTGCGGGCAAGCTTCACCGCTTCCGCACCGTTTTCGGCGTGACCGGTCACGACGATATCCCGGGTATCCGCAAGTATCTGCTTCAACCCCTCCCGTACGATCGCATGGTCATCGGCGATCAGAATCTTGATGGTTCCTTGTGCTGTCATGATGCGGCCTTCATTAAAAGCTCTTCTGAAACTGTCAATGGAATGCGCAGCGCTACGATGCTGCCGCCCGACGGTGCGTTGCCCACGGTAAGGTTCCCCCCCAGCGCATTTGCCCTTTCAATCATGCCGCGGATGCCGAAGGACTTCGGCTTCAGCCGGTCTGTTGCGCCGATTCCGCGGCCGTTGTCCACGATCTCCAGGCGGAGATTGCGGTTGGTGCGAACGAGCTTGACCGTGACACGGTCGGCATGCGCATGTTTACCGATATTGGTCAGCGCTTCCTGAAAAATACGAAACAGTGCCGTCGCCTGGTCGGAATGCAGCTCGATATCCTTTTTGTTGCATGTGAACTCGCAAGGAATGCCGAACTGCTTCTCGAACTCCGCCGCTTGCCATTCAATC
This sequence comes from Noviherbaspirillum sp., assembly GCF_035944575.1. GTDB lineage: Bacteria > Pseudomonadota > Gammaproteobacteria > Burkholderiales > Burkholderiaceae_D > Noviherbaspirillum. The sequence goes on along the minus strand of NZ_DASZBA010000008.1, from coordinate 2,418 downwards.
GCAGCGACAATCCCGATGTCCAGTATGCTGGGCCTCAGGTCGACCGCTATACGGTGCACTGCCTCGATGGTTCTGTCCACCAGGGAGTCGACATACACGGCTTTTTCCAGAAGCGCCGCCTCGTCCTTTGGCAGCCGGCGCACCAGCAGCGACAGCGCCATCTTGATCGCCGTCAGATTGCCGCCGAGATCGTCATGGATTTCGCGCGCGATGCGGGTACGTTCGTTCTCCTTGACGGTTTCGACGTGGGCTGAAAGCTCAGCAAGTTGGGCACGCGAACGCTTGATCTCCGCCTCCTCGAGCTTGCTCTGCGTAATATTGGTCATGATGCCTTCCCATTGCACGCCTTGGCCGGGCAGGGAGCGCGGGGTACTGCGCAGGTTGATCCATTTGATGTCTTTCCACTTCTCGATCCACAGGCGACCTTCCCAGTTCCATCCTTTCATGGTCGCTGCGGACGCCGCCATTGTCTCCAGATAGGAAGCACGGTCTTCAGGCAAAACGAGTTCGAGAAAGAGCGACGAATCGGCACGCAGGCTTTCGGCGGTGATGCCCAGCAATGCGTGGCAGCCGTCGCTTAGATAAGGAAACGAGACACTACCGTCGGGTCGCAGCAGGAACTGATACACCAGGCCCGGCGTATTGGACACGATGGCGCGAAACCGCGCTTCGCTTACGCCGAGCGCCTTGGCCGACTCATGGCGTGCACTGATGTCGTTGCCGATCGCGATGAAGGCCGGCGATGCGCCATTTGCGCAATAAAACAGGCGAAACTCGATCGGATACTCGCTGCCATCCTTGCGCACATGGCGGATCTCCAGCGCCGCACGACTTGCATTGCCGGTTTTCAGCGAGTGCAATGTTTCCGCAAGCACGTCCGGCGACAGGCCCGGCGCAATATCCAGCGGTGTCATCCGTGCCATCTCCGTCACCGCATACTGCAGATTCTTGCGGGCAGCCTGATTGACCTGAATAAAGCGCAGGCTCGCGCAATCGATGACGTAGATTTCGCTGAACGAACCCTGCATCACAATTGGAAGCCATTCTGCAAGCATCATGCCCTTGTCTTTCTTATTGATGTAAAGATGGAGTCAACAGCGCCGGGCCGGTCACGAACACGGGCGGCGTCCAATTGACAAGCCATTCAGGCAGCACCTCGGCCGGCATCGGCCGGCTGATGAAGTATCCCTGTCCGATATCGCAGCCCATGCGCGCAAGCAGCTCCCAGACTGCTTCGTTCTCCAAGCCTTCCGCGACGACTTTCAATCCCATATTGTGACCCAAGTCGATCGTCGAGCGCACAATTTTCGCATCGTCCGCGTCCTGTTCCATATTCATCACGAACGATTTGTCGATCTTCAGTTCGTCGACGGGCAACCGCTTAAGGTACGCCAGCGATGAGTATCCTGTGCCGAAGTCATCGATTGACAGGTCGACACCCATTGCATGCAATCTTTCCAGGGTCTGCTGCGCACGAACCGGATCATCCATGATGGCACTTTCGGTAATCTCCAGGCAAAAGCGGGAGGAGGGGACTCCATGCCTCTCGAGAATGTCGCCAAACTTCGCCGGCAAATCCTGGTCGAGCAGGTCGCGGGTGGAAATGTTCACGGATACGCGAAGCGGGAATCCACGCTTCTCCAGTATGCTGCATAGCGCTGCGGATTGATCCAGCATCCATTGCGTAAGGGTTCGGATAAAGCCGGATTTTTCCGCAAACGGGATGAAGCTGTCAGGGAATATCAGTCCCTTCTCTGGATGCGCCCAGCGTACCAGCGCTTCCATGCCGACAACTTCGCCGGTGTCGAGCATGACCTTCGGTTGTACGTACAGGCGAAATTCCCGGCGCTCCGCAGCGCGCCGCAAGTCCCCGAGTAAGGACAGATTTTGTTCACTGCTCTTGTCGATAGCGTGGTCATAGACGACAGCCTCGTTTCCGCCGGTCTTTGCCGCATACATCGCCACCTCCGCTCGACTCAGGACCGTCTCGGCAGTTTCGCCGTGCCGCGGGAATCCGGCGATGCCGATGCCTGCGCCGAGATCGATATTGTGATCATCAATTGAAATCGGCACTTCCAGCGATTTGAGAATTCTTGCTGCAACCGCACGAGCCTCGTCTTCGCACATCCGTGGAAGCAGCGTTGCGAATTCGTCGCCCCCCAGGCGCGCTACTCTGGGAGCGTATTCGCCACCAATCTGGTTCTGCAGTCGTTGCGCAACATGCTGCAGCAATGCGTCGCCCACTGCGTGTCCCAGCACGTCATTTACATTCTTGAAGCCGTCGAGATCCATCATCAGCACATGGCATTCGCCGCCTTCCTCCCTTGTGCGTGCAATGCACTCGTTCAGCATGGTCGCGAATTGCACCCGGTTGGGAAGTCCTGTCAGCGTATCCCAGTAGGCCAGTCGACCGATTTC
>NZ_DASZBA010000007.1:0-3094 GCF_035944575.1 Noviherbaspirillum sp. | reverse complement strand
CCCCTGACCGCATATTCGGAAGCGGAAAGCACGAGCGTATTGGCCTGATGAGCGTTATCCGCGTTCTGCTTGACGGTCGATGTGAGCTCTTCCATCGAGGCGGCAGTTTCCTCCACCGAACTCGCCTGGTTTTCGGTGCGTTCCGACAACGCGGTGTTGTCGCGATTGATCTGGGAAGAGGTGCCGGCGACCGTCGTCGTGCCAGTGCGCACCTCGCTGACGATGCGGAACAGGCGTTCGTTCATCGCCTGCAGCACCTGCATCAGCTTGCCGATTTCATCCTGACGCGTGACGTTGATGGTTCCTGTCAGGTCACCTGAGGTGATGCGCTCGGCTGCCAGCAATGCTTCGTGCAGCGGCTTGGTGATGGCACGGCTCAGCCACCATGCGCAGGCGACGGTGACTGCCATTGCCGCAATTCCGCAACCGATGATCCATTGCGCAGCGCTGCCTGCCGCATTTCCGGCACCCACCGCAGTCAATCCTCCCAGTGCCAGCAAGACCACGCCAAATATGGAATACAGCCGGACACTGATTGTCCAGTTCGCAAAATTCATGGGTTGTCTCCTAGTTGTACGGCAGGATCGATACGCCCTCCGTGAGCTTCATTATCTTTTTTATATGTTTGATACCGTATTCGTCGTCGCAATAACATATGCCAGCCCGCAGAAAGTTGCCTGACAATAATAAAGCGATTTCAAACGGTCTGTCCGTCTTCAAACGAACGATCGTGTTTTACCTCCGATGTTCGTAGGAATTCCGCGACACTGCGCATCGCGCACATGGCGTTTTTATTGCAGGTCCAATTCTCTATCGGCAGGCGTACCGAAAACTTGATATGCCTGCCGGAGAGCCCGGGAGAGGGACGCGCAGGCGTCAGATGGAGGATTGGCCGAGACGGCGGCAGATTTCGAGCGTTGCGTTCGCCTGGTTGAGCGTATAGAAGTGCAAGCCGGGCGCACCGCCGGCGAGAAGTCGCTCGCACAATCCTGTCACGACATCGAGGCCAAAGGCGCGAATCGAATCGGTATCGTCGCCGAAGCTAGCGAGCTTGAGACGTATCCAGCGAGGAACCTCGGCGCCGCACATGTCGGAAAAACGCATCAGCTGCGAATAATTCATGATCGGCATGATGCCGGCCGCGATCGGCACATCGACGCCGGCCTTGCGTACATCGTCGACAAAACGGAAATAAGCGTCGGCGTTGTAGAAATACTGAGTGACTGCGCCGTTTGCGCCGGCTTTCACTTTCCGCACGAAATTCTGCAAATCGTCCTGAGGCGACTTCGCTTGTGGGTGCACTTCAGGATAGGCCGCAACTTCGATGTGAAACCAGTTGCCGGTTTCTGCCCGGATGAACTCGATCAGTTCGTTCGCATAGCGGAACTGGTTGGCGGACAAATCAACGGTGCCGTAACCGCTTGGCAGATCGCCGCGCAATGCCACCAGGCGCCGGATGCCCTGCGCCTGATACTGCGCCAGCAACGACCGCAATTCCTCCCTGCTGCTGCCCATGCAGGAGATATGCGGCGCCGCTTCATACCCCTCGTTCTTGATTTCCAGTACCGTTTCGAGTGTTCCCTTCTGGGTCGACCCGCCAGCGCCGAAAGTCACGGAAAAATAATGCGGCCGGAGCTGAGCCAGCCGCGAACGGGTGGCGCGCAGCTTTTCGGTTCCTTCCGCCGTTTTCGGTGGGAAGAATTCAATACTGAAAAGAGATGTCGTCATATTATTTTTTGAGTAGCAAAGCGGACAAGCCCCAGGAAATCAGGGTGTACAGCAGCGCACCGCCAAGCGCCGACCAGAACCCCGCGACCTGAAAACCGCTCACAAAACTCGCCACGGCCCAGAACAGCAGACCATTGATCACCAGAATGAACAAACCGAGCGTCAGGACCGTCACCGGCAATGTCAGCAGCACCAGCACCGGCCGGATCAGCGTATTGACCAGCCCCAGTATCAGTGCCGCGATCAATGCGGTGACGAAGTTATCGACCCGTATCGATTGCATCAGATAAGGCAATGCAAACAAGGCTGCAGCGTTGATGAGCCAGGCAAGTAGCAGGCGCATATGTCCCCTTTGAAATAGCCAAAATGAAGGCGAAGAACTGAACCGCAACAAACTTTCTACGTGCGCTCATTCCTCGCTTTCGGAGGAATGAGCGATCCCGCCTTTCTGAAGAGGCTTAGTACCGGTAATGCTCCGACTTGTACGGCCCTGTCGGCTTCACGCCGATGTAGGCAGCCTGCTCTTCGGTCAATTGCGTGAGTTGCGCATTCAGCTTCTTCAGCTGGAGGCGCGCCACTTTTTCATCCAGGTGTTTCGGCAAAGTGTACACGCCGACCGGATAGGCCTTGGTATTGGTGAACAGCTCGATCTGCGCAATGGTCTGGTTGGCAAATGACGAGCTCATCACATACGACGGATGGCCGGTGCCGCAACCGAGGTTGACCAGGCGTCCCTCTGCCAGCAGGATGATGCGCTTGCCGTCGGGAAAAATCACGTGGTCGACTTGCGGCTTGATGTTTTCCCAGGTGTACTGCTTGAGCGCGGCGACTTCGATCTCGTTATCGAAGTGACCGATGTTGCAGACGATTGCCTGGTCTTTCATCTTCTTCATGTGCTCGTGGGTGATCACATGGTAGTTGCCGGTCGCCGTCACGAAAATATCGGCATGTTCCGCCGCGTAATCCATGGTAACGACGCGATAGCCCTCCATTGCCGCCTGCAGCGCGCAGATCGGGTCGATCTCGGTTACCCATACCTGTGCGGACAAAGCACGCAACGCCTGTGCGGAACCCTTGCCGACATCGCCATATCCGGCGACGACTGCAACCTTGCCGGCAATCATCACGTCGGTGGCGCGCTTGATGCCGTCGACGAGCGATTCGCGGCAACCGTACAGATTGTCGAATTTGGATTTGGTGACGGAGTCGTTGACGTTGATTGCCGGGAAAGCAAGCTTGCCCTCCTTGTGCATCTGGTACAGGCGGTGCACGCCGGTCGTGGTCTCTTCGGTGACGCCCTTGATCTGCGCGAGACGGGTTGAATACCAGGTCGGATCGGCGGCCAGTTTTTTCTTGATCGAATTGA
>NZ_DASZBA010000006.1:0-2053 GCF_035944575.1 Noviherbaspirillum sp. | reverse complement strand
AACTGTTCGGCGCCTACAGCAAGCATGACAAGCAGGCATCCATCGCCCATGCGCTTACCGGCGGCTGGGCGGCGGCGTTGCGCATCATGGTCGCCTCGAATGCCATCTGCGGCCGCCAGGCACCAATCGGTCCCGGCAGCGACATGGCCGAGGATGGCATGGAGAAGCTGCTCGAAGCGGTGCTGGCCGGGTTGACGCGGGACCAGGTCCGGCTGGTGGAAATGACCTGTATCGTCGGACGCATGTGCGGCCCGCTCTTCGTCGCATTGACTGGCATTGCGGAGCCGCGCGACCTCATCGACGAGGTCGAACACAAGCACAACCTGCTGGCAAAAGTGACGGAAGACGGCTACTGGTTCGCCTGCCACGATCTAACGCGTGAAACCGTGACGAGGCGGCTCATGGCAAAGGACCGGGCGTACGTCGTCGACATCGCCAGCCGTGCCAGCCAGTGGTATGCGGCGCAGGGCTACTGGTCGGAAGCGGTCAATCAGGCGCTGGCGGCGGACAATATCGACATGGCGATCAAATGGATCGAGGCCTGTGCGCCCAGGCTGGTGTACAAGGGCGACCTGCTAACCATGCTGGCCTGGGAAAATCGGCTGGAACTGACGAAACGGCCGACCACGCCGGTGCGCATCCTGCGTGCGATCGCCATGGTGCGCGTCCTCACCGATCACGACCAGGAAAACGCCAGCGTCGCCGACCTGATCGAGCTAATCGAAACCCGGCTGCAGGCAGAGCCTTCTTCGCGTACCGCCGAGCATCACTGGCATCTGCAGGCCATCCGGGCGATCTGGGCATGCAGAATCGACGAGATCGATGTCGCCCTCAAGCTGTCGGTCGATTGCCTGGCGCAACCGATCGCCTATCCCGCGCTGGCGGAATCGCTGCGCAGCGTGGTCGCCTATTCCTACCTGCAGTTCAGGCAGTGGACCGAGTTTTACCAGCACTCGCTGCTGGCCTCCAGGGGGCGGGATGACGAATATGCCTTCATGCCGAGGGTCTATCAGCAGATCCTGCTTGCCATCGCCGAAATAACACAATTACATCTGGACCGGGCGCAACGTCATCTTGAAGAGGCGCAGCGGCTTGCAAGTACCAGGCCGGGATCATCGTCGGTGCTGGGCGCATTGTGCAATGGCCTGCTCGGACTGGTGCGTTATGAAAAGCTCGAATTGCCGTCGGCGGAAGCGGCATTGAACGATGCGCTCGAGCTGGTGCCGCAAACTGGCTACATCGACATCATCTGCGCCACCTATACCGCGGCGACCAACGTTGCCGTGCTGCGGCAGGACGATGAGCATGCGCTGAGCCTGCTTGAAAAATGGGAGCGCAACGCGGCGCTGTCGGGCGTCACGAGGCTGCAGGTCATCGCGGCATACGAAAAGGTCTGCTTCTTCCTGCGCGAAAAAAGCACCGCGCAGGCGCACGCCAGCCTCATCCGCATACGCGACGTGTATGCGGCGGCAACAAAAACCGACCAGGTTCTTCCGGCTCAGGTGAAGGTCTATGTCGAGCTCGCCGAGGGACAGTTCGCGCTGGCATCCGGACGGTTCGATGAGGCAAGACGGCATTTCGATACGGTCTACCAGGATGCCTTGCGCCTGGGCGATGTCTACAGCAGCGTGCTGGGCGCCGTGCCGCTGGCTTATGCCGAATTCGCGTCGGGACGAACGGACGAAGCCATCCGTCTATTCGATGAAGTAATTGCGCTTGCGCAGCCCATCAGGTTGAAAGGTTCAATTCTGTCGCAGCCGGTCGGCCTGATGCCGCTGCTAGAGGCGTACAAGAAATACGCACCGAAGGGTGGCGGCAATCTGGCGCACATGGCGTTCGTGAATGAACTTGCCGATGCTGTCACAGGGAACGCGGCCAGCGTTGCCGTCACACTCAGCCCGCGCGAGGTCAGCGTGCTGCAGCTTGTCGCGCAGGACAAATCCAACAAGGAAATATCGCTGATACTGAAGATCACGCCCGAGACGGTGAAGACGCATGTCAAAAGCATTTTCCTGAAGCTCAACGTCAGCAAGCGCAATGCCGCCGTGGGGCG
>NZ_DASZBA010000005.1:0-8443 GCF_035944575.1 Noviherbaspirillum sp. | reverse complement strand
CATGAAGGCGGACATCATGACGGCGGACGTTCTTTGGTTGGCAATCAAAACCGAACGCAAGCTTGGCGACCGGGCGGCTGAAACCAGTCTTGCAACCCAGTTGCGCAGACGGCATCCAAATTCGGTCGAATACGCGGCCTTACAGCGCGGAGCCTTCGATGAGTGACTCGGCATTTTCTCCGCCGACGCCCGATGGCGGTAACGAACCTGAACGCGCCCCAAACAAACCGGGTGCGCAACTGGCTGCGATGCGCGAGGCGCGCGGGTGGTCTGTTGAGCAAGTGGCAAGTCAACTTAATCTGGCTCCAAGGCAGGTTCAAGCGATCGAGCGCGACGACTATGCCGCACTGCCGGGGATGGCAATCGCGCGCGGCTTCATACGTGGCTACGCAAAGCTTTTAAAGGTTGATCCTGCGCCATTGCTTGGTGCAATTCCTGGCGAATCTGGTCAGGCTGGCCAAACCGTCGCTCCTCGCAAAACCATATCTGCCCCCTTTGCTGAAGCGCGACTCCCTTCAATGATGGAACGTACGGCGTTTCCGCATAAGGGCAAAATCATTTTTGCTGTCATCGCACTGGCTGTGGCGTTCGGTGCCTTTAAATTTTTCCAAGACCGCCAGCTTCCGGAATTGTCGGAAGCATTGTCATCCCAGTTCGAGAAGCAGGCGGCAGCGGTATCCGGGAAAGCCTCGGAGTCAGGAGCGGCGGGCACGTCCGACACGGTTGCTTTGGGAACGGACGCAAACCCATCGCCAACCGCCGCGAATTCCTTGCCCGGTACCCAATCGGCGCAACAGGCATCGCCTGACCAAGCCGCTGCTTCCAGTGGCCAGGCCGTTTCGTCAGCGCCTGTTCCCGCCGGGAGCGCCGCCTCAACTGCGCAGAACGTATTGGTTTTGACGTCACGGGAAGATTCCTGGGTGGAGATACGCCGTGCCGATAAGAGCATCGCGCTGTCGAAAGTCATTAAATCCGGACAAATCGAGACAGTCGAATTGACTGGACCGGTGTCAGTGGTAATTGGCAATGCGCGGGGTATTGATATGACCTTGCGCGGTGAGCCAGTGGAGTTGAAGGCCGGATCCACGAACAATGTTGCGCGCCTCAAGCTGAAATAAGTATGAATATGCCGCCAGATTTTTCTCCGATAGCATCCGGTCCGCAACCAAGGCGTGCCAGCCGAATCGTCATGGTCCGCTATGGCGCGCGTGAAGTCGCGATGGGCGGTGATGCGCCGATCGTCGTGCAGTCGATGACAAATACCGATACGGCCGACGTGATCGGTACGGCGATTCAAGTAAAGGAGTTGGCTCGGGCGGGATCGGAAATGGTTCGCATCACCGTCAATAATCCAGAAGCCGCAGCCGCCGTACCCGCGATCAGAGAGCAATTGGACCGCATGGGAGTGGATGTCCCGCTGGTGGGAGATTTTCACTACAACGGACACAAGCTCCTGACGGACTATCCTGACTGCGCCCAGGCGCTGTCGAAGTATCGTATCAACCCTGGAAATGTGGGGCAGGGTGCGAAACGGGACACACAGTTTGCACAGATGATTGAAGTGGCGTGCAAATACGACAAGCCGGTGCGCATCGGTGTCAACTGGGGCAGTCTCGACCAGTCTCTTCTGGCCCGCATCATGGATGAAAATGCCCAAAGGGCGCAGCCATGGAGCGCCCAGGCAGTGATGTATGAAGCACTGGTTACCTCAGCAATCGAAAACGCGGTGCGGGCTGAGGAAATCGGCCTGCCCGGAAATAAAATCATCCTTTCCTGCAAGGTCTCGGGTGTGCAGGACCTGATTGCAGTCTATCGGGAATTGGCACGCCGCTGCGATTTTCCGCTTCATCTTGGCTTGACGGAAGCCGGCATGGGCAGCAAGGGGATCGTGGCGTCGACGGCTGCGCTGTCCGTGCTGCTGCAGGAAGGAATCGGCGACACCATTCGCGTATCGCTGACGCCGGAACCCGGAGGCGACCGGACGCGCGAGGTCATCGTCGCACAGGAAATCCTGCAGACCATGGGTTTGCGCAAGTTCACGCCAATGGTTATCGCCTGTCCGGGTTGCGGTCGCACCACCTCCACCGTATTCCAGGAGCTTGCGGACAGAATTCAGACCTATCTGCGGGACCAGATGCCTTCATGGAAAAAGGAATTTCCTGGGGTCGAAAACATGAACGTCGCCGTCATGGGATGCATCGTCAACGGTCCCGGCGAATCCAAGCATGCCAACATCGGCATCAGTCTTCCGGGCACCGGCGAATCGCCCGCGGCGCCGGTGTTCATCGACGGTGAAAAGAAGGTCACCTTGCGCGGCGAACGTATTGCGGAAGAATTTCAAGCCATCGTGCTGGACTACGTCAAGGCGCGGTATGGAAAAGCGGCCATTGGACAAGAGCCGGCCGCACTTTAATCACTCAAGCAGAATGTCAGAAAATAAAAAGGCCGACAAAATCGTCGGCGTCAAAGGAATGAACGATATCCTGCCGGCCGATGCGCCGCTGTGGGAATTATTTGAAAACACGGTTCAGTCAGTGCTGAAGAGCTATGGCTTTCAGCAAATCCGCACACCGATTGTCGAGCCGACGGCATTGTTTGCCCGTGGACTCGGTGAGGTGACCGACATCGTTGAAAAGGAAATGTATTCCTTTGTCGATACGATGAATGGCGATCAATTGACGTTGCGCCCCGAGAGCACCGCCGGCGTGGTGCGCGCCGCTCTTGAGCATAATCTTACTTATGATGGCCCCAAGCGCCTTTGGTACGTCGGTCCGATGTTCCGTCATGAAAGACCTCAGCGCGGCCGCTACCGGCAGTTTCACCAGGTTGGTGCGGAAGCCATCGGTTTCACCGGTCCCGATATCGACGCGGAACTGATCATGCTCGGTCAGCGCTTATGGGACGATCTTGGTCTGCAAAACATCCGGCTGGAGTTGAACTCAATCGGAAACGCCGATGAAAGAAACAGGCATCGTGCCGACCTGGTTGCGTATTTCGAGCAACACAAGGACTTGCTCGATACCGATGCGCAACGGCGGCTGCATACCAACCCATTGCGCATCCTGGATACGAAAAATCCGACCATGCAGGAAATGGTCAACGGCGCGCCGAAATTGCTCGATTATCTGGGCGAGGAATCCCGCGCGCACTTTGACGGTGTACAAAACATCCTCCGCCATAACAGTATCCCGTTCACCATCAACACAAGGCTGGTGCGCGGCATGGATTATTACAACCGGACCGTATTTGAATGGGTCACTGATCAGCTCGGATCACAAGGCACGGTATGCGGTGGCGGGCGGTACGATCCGCTGATCGAAATGTTCGGCGGCAAGCCCACGCCGGCCTGCGGATTTGCAATCGGCGTGGAGCGCGTGCTCGAGTTGATGAAGGCGAACGGCGAGAAGTTCGACCCGAATCAATGCGACGTGTACGTCGTGCACCAGGGAGAGCAGGCACAGTTGCGCGCTTTTGTGATTGCGGAGCGCCTGCGCGATGCCGGACTCGACGTGGTATTGCACTGCTCGGCCGCAGGCTCTGGCGGCAGCTTCAAATCCCAGATGAAGCGTGCGGATGCCAGCGGCGCCGCATATGCGGTCATCCTCGGCGAGGATGAAATTGCCAAGGGCAAGGCGTCCGTCAAGACGCTGCGCTCCGCGGACGTCGCAAACAATCAAACCGAAGTCGAATTCGACGCCGTGCCGGACTATCTGCTCGACCAGATCATCTGCGGCGACGGCTGCGATCACCCCGAACATCATCATCTACATTGACGGCAAATCATCATGGCATACGATCTCGAAGAACAGGAACAACTAGCGACCCTCAAGGCCTGGTGGAGCCGATTCGGCAATCTCGTGATGTGGGGGCTTATCCTCGCGCTCGCGGCTTATGCCGGCTGGTCCGGCTGGAATTATTACCAGCGCAACCAGGCAACCCAGGCGGCCCAGCTGTACGACGAACTGCAAAAGGCGGTTGCGGCGAAAGACAACACTAAGGTCCAGCGCGCGGCGACAGACCTGACAGGCAAATTCGGCCGGACGGCATACGCGCAAATGAGCGCGCTTGCGGCTGCGAAGACGGCGTTCGATGCGAACGACCTGAAAACCGCCAAAGCCCAATTGCAGTGGGTTATCGACCACGGCCGCGACGCAGAGTACAAGGCGATCGCGAAAATTCGCCTTGCAGGAATTTTGTTGGATGAGAAGTCGTTCGACGAAGGGTTGAAACTCCTGGCAGGCGACTTTCCCGCCCAGTTCGCAAGCGCCGTGGCGGACCGGAAAGGAGATATCCTTGCCGCTCAAAACAAAATCGATGAAGCACGTACCGCGTATCAGCTTGCACTCGAAAAAACAGATCAAAACAATCCGAGCCGGCAGTTGATTCAGTTGAAGCTGGATGCAATCGGCGGCGCGCCGGCGAAAAATGTCGGTTGAATGCGTTAAGGGGAAAAGATGCCTATTGCAACACACATAGCAGCAAAATTGCCGCTGAAACTTTCATTGCGACCTGTCCCGCATTCCGCTGTGAAAGTGGGTTGCGCATGGTTGATAATGGCAGTGCTGTCCGGTTGTTCCACATTGTCGTCGCTCAATCCCTTCGCCAGCAAGCCGGAGCCGCGCAATCTGCCGGCGCCGCTCGTCGAATTCTCACCATCCATGAACGTACGTACCGCGTGGACGGCCTCGGTCGGCAATGCGGGAACGTTCACATTCTCGCCGGCGGTCACGGACGGAAGTGTATTTGCTGCGGGGGCCGACGGCACGCTGGCCAGATTGAATGCTGCAACAGGACGAGACCTGTGGCGTATCAATACCGGCATGCCTTTGACAGCCGGAGTCGGCACCGACGGAACGACGGTGGCCGTGGCCGGCGCCAAAGGCGTCCTGCTGGCATATGATGCGGAAGGCAGGCAGCGCTGGAAGGCGCAGGCATCGAGCGAGATTTTGTCCGCACCTGCTGTTGGACAGGGACTGGTTATCGTTCGCAGCGTAGATAACCGGATCGCTGCTTACGATGTCGAATCCGGAGCACGCAAATGGGTCGCCCAGCGACCGACGCCGCCATTAACTCTGCGGACTTCCCCCGGTATCGTCATCTCAGAACAAACCGCTTACGTTGCCTTGCCTGGCGGCAGATTGGTGGCCCTGGCGATGTCCAACGGTGGCGCGCGCTGGGAAATCGCGGTTGGCGACCCGCGCGGCACGACCGAGCTGGAGCGGATCGCTGACGTCTCGGGTGCGCCAGTGATCGCCGGCAACTACGTTTGCGCGGTGTCATACCAAGGCCGCGTCGGCTGCTTCGATGCTTCGAACGGCGCGCCGCGCTGGGCCAAGGAATTATCAAGCGATGTCGGCCTCGGTATCGATGAACGTTTTGTCTTCGCGGCTGACGAACGCGGCACAGTGACCGCGTTTGGACGGGATAATGGCGTCGGCGCCTGGCGCAACAACAAATTGGCGCATCGTCGTCTGTCTACCCCGGTATCGTTCGGTCGCGCAGTTGCGGTGGGCGATGGACAGGGATACGTTCACTTCCTTTCGCGGGAAGACGGTTCATTCCTGGCGCGTGTCGCGACTGATGGCAGCAAGATTATTGCTGTTTCGCCCCAGGTCAGCGGCGGCAATGCAATTTTTCAAACCCAGGCAGGGAATGTTGTCGCACTAGCGGCAGAATAGAATTCAATGAAGCCGGTAATCGCTTTAGTAGGACGACCAAACGTCGGAAAATCCACGCTGTTCAATCGGCTCACCCGGTCACGCGATGCACTCGTGGCCGACCTGCCGGGGTTGACGCGCGATCGTCACTACGGCGAAGGGCGGGTCGGAGAGCGCCCCTTTTTGGTCATCGACACCGGAGGATTCGAGCCGGTTGCAAAAGAAGGGATCATGCATGAGATGGCGAAGCAGACCAAGCAAGCCGTCGCGGAAGCAGACGTTGTCATCTTTCTTGTGGATGGCCGTCAGGGACTGACACCCCACGACAAGACGATTACGGATTTCCTTCGCAAATCCGGCCGGTCCGTAATGCTGGTCGTTAACAAGGCGGAGGGAATGAAATACACCTCCGTCACAGCGGATTTTTATGAACTGGGTCTGGGCGATCCGTATGTGATCTCCGCTGCGCACGGCGACGGTGTGACAGACCTCGTCGAAGAATCGCTGAACCTGGCGATAGCTCAGCAACCGCAACAGGAAGATGATCCTGAAGTAGCGGCGAGGGGCGTCAAGATAGCGATCGTAGGCCGTCCGAACGTCGGCAAGTCGACGCTCGTCAATACCCTGCTCGGCGAAGACAGGGTAATCGCTTTCGACATGCCCGGCACGACCAGGGATTCGATCGAGATTCCGTTTGAGCGGGATGGCAAGCAATACACATTAATTGATACCGCCGGGATACGGCGCAGGGGAAAAGTTTTCGAGGCTATCGAAAAGTTCTCGGTGGTCAAGACCCTGCAGTCGATATCCGAGGCAAATGTCGTGCTGCTGCTGCTCGATGCTCAGCAGGATATATCCGAGCAGGACGCTCACATTGCAGGTTTCGTACTCGAGACCGGGCGGGCATTGGTGGTTGGCATAAATAAATGGGATGGCCTGCCGTCCGACAAACGCGACGAGATCAAGCTCGATATTGAACGGAAACTCAGCTTTCTGTTTTTCGCAAAATTCCATTTCATCTCCGCGCTCAAGTCGACCGGTATCGGTCCGCTCATGAAATCCGTCGACGATGCCTACGCAGCCGCCATGGCGAAGCTTTCGACGCCTAAGCTGACACGTGCATTGATCGAAGCGGTGGAACACCAGCAACCACGCCGGAAGGGATCTATCCGGCCGAAGCTGCGCTATGCGCATCAAGGCGGCCAGAATCCGCCGATCGTTGTTATTCACGGCAATGCGTTGGAGGCGATTGACGCAAACTATAAGCGCTATCTGGAGAAACACTTTCGCGAAACTTTTTCATTAGTTGGCACTCCATTACGTATCGAGCTGCGTTCAAGCAAGAATCCCTTCGCCAAACATGAAAAATAGGCATTCAGTTGGCAGGAAGCGTTAAAATCGATTACAGTCGTATGCCGTACCCAAGAGGCACTTGAAATACCGTCATGTGTCACCAACTCCACATCACAACAACACCATGGAGCTGCCATGAGCAATAAAGGGCAATTGTTACAAGACCCCTTCCTGAATGCCTTACGTAAAGAGCATGTCCCGGTTTCCATCTATCTTGTCAACGGGATCAAACTCCAAGGCCATATTGAATCTTTCGACCAGTACGTCGTTCTACTGCGTAACACTGTTACGCAAATGGTTTACAAACATGCCATTTCCACAGTTGTCCCAGCAAGGGCCGTTAACATTAGTCTTGAGTCAGACGCGGAATAAATCATTCACCCGCCGACTTCCCCTACTATGCGCGCTGCATTAGTCGGCGTTGACTTCGGCAAAGGCGACTTTGCCGCGAGCATTGAAGAACTGTCCCTGCTAGCGAAATCGGCAGGGGCGGAACCGGTTACCAATATCATCGGTAAGCGCGCAAGCCCTGATGCGGCGCTGTTTGTCGGATCCGGCAAAGCCGAAGAAATCGGTAAGGCCGTCGCTGACAATCAGATCGAACTGGTCATCTTCAATCACGCACTATCTCCTGCCCAGCAGCGTAATCTCGAACGAGCCCTCAAGGTGCGCGTCATTGATCGCACCAGCCTGATTCTGGATATCTTCGCGCAACGCGCAAAGAGCCATGAAGGTAAGGTGCAGGTCGAGCTTGCACAGTTGCAGCATCTCGCAACCCGTCTCATCCGTGGCTGGACTCACCTTGAACGGCAAAAGGGTGGTATCGGTCTGCGCGGACCGGGCGAAACGCAGCTCGAGACTGACCGTCGGCTGCTTGGTGACCGGGTAAAGGCATTGCGCATAAGGCTGGATAAGCTGCAGCGGCAGCGGGAGACTCAGCGCAAGGCGCGGAATCGCAACAATACCTTCTCGGTCTCGCTGGTTGGCTATACCAATGCCGGCAAATCGACCTTGTTCAACTCGCTGACCAAGGCCCGCGCTTATGCAGCGGACCAACTATTTGCGACCCTCGATACCACTTCGCGCCGGATCTTTCTCGGTGAGGCCGGCAACGTCGTGATTTCCGACACGGTAGGATTCATCCGGGAATTGCCTCACCAACTGGTTGCCGCATTCCGGGCGACACTTGAAGAAACCATTCATGCTGATTTGCTGCTTCACGTCGTTGACGCGGCCAGTCCGGTGCGTCTGGAGCAGATTGACGAGGTCAATTCGGTTCTGAGGGAGATCGGCGCAGATCATATTCCGCAGATTCTTGTATGGAACAAGATTGATGCCGCTGGACTAGATCCGGCGGTGGAACGTGATGAATATGATAAAATCCAGCGAGTTTTTATCAGCGCCCAGACTGGGGACGGCCTCGATTTACTGCG
>NZ_DASZBA010000004.1:0-11419 GCF_035944575.1 Noviherbaspirillum sp. | reverse complement strand
TCTGCGCGGTCCTTTCCTTGAGTCCGCACATCGCAAGCATCGTGCGGGCAAGATCGACGATCTTTACCTGCTGTCCCATGTCCATCACGAACACGTCTCCGCCGGTCGCCATCGATCCCGCCTGCATGACGAGTTGCGCCGCCTCGGGGATGGACATGAAATAGCGCACCACTTCTGGGTGGGTAATCGTTATGGGGCCACCGCGCTCAATCTGGTGCCGGAATAGCGGAACCACGGAACCGGACGAACCCAGCACATTGCCGAAACGTACGGCGCAGAATTTCGTGCGGGAACCGGCTTCGCGGTCCGCGGCCTGGAAGATCAGTTCGGCTACCCGCTTGGTGGCGCCCATGACGCTCGTCGGCCGCACCGCCTTGTCGGTTGAAATCAGCACGCAGGTCTTGACATGGTATGCGCGCGCCGCGTTCACGATGACGCTGGCCCCGAGAACATTATTCCGGACGCCTTCGGCAATATTGTCTTCCACTATTGGCACATGCTTATAGGCGGCGGCGTGATAAATGGTGTCGATATGGTTGTCGCCGACAATTCTCCGTACCAGCCGCTCATCGCACACCGAACCAAGGTGCGGGATAACCCTTATCGATGGAAAGCGCGTGCGCAATTGCTGATCGATGGCATACAAGGAAAATTCCGCATGATCCAGCAGATGCAGTTCTTCCGGCTCCAGTGTCATGATCTGACGGCATAGCTCGCTTCCGATGGAGCCGCCTGCCCCTGTCACCAGGACGCTTTGCTGGCGCACGCACTTTTCAAACAAAGTACGGTCAGGCTGAATCGGCTGGCGACCAAGAAGATCTTCTATCTTGATATCACGGATCGACCGGATGGAGATCGGCTCATCGGTCAACTCCATCAGGTTGCACAATATCTTTACCTGTGCGCTGGATTTCCGTGCGCGCTCCATCACGGCCCTGCGTTGCTCCGGTGTTGCCGACGGAGCAGCGATCACAATCAGTCCGATACGCCGCTGGCTTACCGTTTTACTTATCTCGTCCGAGTGAAACACGGTCAGTCCCGCGACATTGTGGTTTTCCAACGAGCGCTTATCGTCAAAAAAACAAATGGGACGAAAGTGGTCGCTTACCCGCATCGCAATCGCCAGCTTTGCCCCAGCTTCGCCCGCGCCGTAGATCGCGGTCCTGCATCCTTCCTCCAGCTTGCTGTTCCTGCCCCCGCGAAGAACGAGACGTGCGACGAGACGCGAGGTAACGACATAGGAAAAGGCGACAAACCAGTAAATCACCAGCGCGCCACGCGGCAGCTCCCTGCCGCCGATATGGGAGGCCAGTACGAACGCACAGGCCACTGCGGCCGCAAGCCCGAGACCGGCAACCATGAGAAGGCGCACATCGATAAAACGTATGATCGCGCCGTAAAGCGAGGTCATCACGAACAAGGGCACGGTGATGAGCATAATGAAGACATGCGGCAACAGGCCATACTGCATCGCAAGCTCCACATCACCCACGCGCAGCAAAAGAGCAATCATTGAACAAAACGGCAATAGAGCGACATCCGTCGCAAGCATGAGACCGACCTTTGCGAATCGGTTCATCGATACCAGCCCATCGCTGATGCGAATCGCGGCTACTTTGGTCGAAGTGGCTGAAAGCATGGTTATTGAAATGGGATCAGTAATAAGTGAATGGCTTAAGCAATCTTGCCGGCTGCCGACATCGACCGCGCGTTCTTACTTACTTTACTGGGTGATGGCAAAGAAAATAAGTAAGGGATTTCGATAGTTAAATGACCGAATGGGCCTGCAGCCTCTAATTTTTCAATTGGTACCCGGATGGCTGACACGGTGCGCATCCGGTGCACGACTGTGCGCATCGCACGCCTCCTCCACTCTTGACATCACATCACCGCTCATACGTCAGAATGATCCCGACCACCCCAGAAAAAAATAGCACCGGTTTGTGAATGGGGGCCAAGGCACGGAGCCACCATGCGAACCCGTACCGGAAGTCCATGTTCAAAACAGGGGACTCCACCCTATTGCCATCCGACGGTGTGTTTAGTCATATTGGAGTCGTGCGCCAAGCCATCGTCCGCACATGATTCCTTCAGACGGCCGAGGCGCGATAGGATCTGTTCACGGGCGGTCAGAAGCTCGCGGCTTGTCACGTCGCGCGCGGCGCGTTACGGATTGAAGTTGTGGGCGACTCGAACCAACCAGAGTACTACGAGGCGCGATGAAAGCTCAGAGGTCAACGTCTGATGTAATGATTGAAAACGCCTCGTGCCATGTATCGCAGATAGATCTCGCTCCGATCCTTCACACCGAGCGGAAATTGCCGCACCACCTTGGCAAAGGCCATCAGCTGCCGCAGCTTGTTCGACGTACGGCGGGAAGGAGCGTATACGGTAACCACTTCCGATGTGGAGCCGAACCGGAACCCGGCCTTGCCGGCGAGACGGGCCCACATCTCCGCATCCTGGCAAAACCGGAAGTTCCGAAAGCGTTCCTGATCAAGGAATTCCCTCCGCACCACGACGGTCGACGTGCCGACGGCAAGCTGCTTGAACAGATCCGCGCTCGACGAAATACGCGTCGGCGGCCGAATCACCTTGCGGCATCCGTCAAAGCGATATGCACCGGTCACGAAATTGGCGCCTGCTTCGATCAACTTGATCTGGCGGTCGAGTTTCGAGCCGCACCAGTAGTCGTCCGCGTCGAGAAAGGCGATGAGATCGCCGTGCGCGGCATCAAGCGCCGCGTTTCTCGCGTTACCAGCCCCATTCTCACGGTAATTTTTCACGATTCTGGTTATGCGATTCGAGCGACGAGACAGCGCCGCCCTGATGTCGTCTTCCGCAAGCTTGCTGTCGTTGCCGACCACCACGTCGAGATGAATGTGCGGCGCAAGTGCCTGCTTTGCCACCGACGCAATCGCCCTCTCGATAAGGTCGATCTCCTTGTAAAAGGGGATGATCACCGAAATGCTGCGAATAGCTGCTGTATTCATGCCATGACTCCCGGACGCCCTATTGCGTGGTAATCGAAACCGTTACTGCGCATCTGCGACGGTTCATACATGTTCCGGCCGTCAAAGATGGTCGCTGTATTCAACAATGATTTAATCTGCCCGAAGTCGGGACTTTGGAACACCTTCCATTCGGTCACGATCACCAGCGCATCGCATTGGTACAGTGCGGCCATCTGGTCGTCATAGAAAGTAACCCGCTCGAATTCCGGTGCGGTCAGGATGTTTTTCAGTGCACCTGCCGCCTGCTCGATGGCGACGGGATCGAACGCATGGATTGAAGCACCGCGCCGTAACAGGTTCGCGGCAATCGAGAGACTTGGCGCTTCGCGCATATCGTCCGTATTCGGCTTGAAGGCGAGCCCCCACAGAGCGAACGTATACCCGGACAGGTCCTCGCCGTATTTCCGCACCAGCTTGTCGCAAAGAACGCATTTCTGATCCTGGTTGACCTGCTCCACCGCATCGAGTATCCGCAGCGACTGCCCGCAGGAACGGGCGGTTTCAAGCAATGCCCGGACGTCCTTGGGAAAGCATGAGCCGCCATATCCGGTGCCGGCGTACAGGAAACTGAATCCGATACGCGGATCGGACCCGATTCCCTGCCGGACCAGTTCGATGTCCGCACCGAGGCAATCGGCGAGATTCGCCAGTTCATTCATGAAGGAAATGCGCGTCGCGAGCATGGCGTTGGCGGCATACTTGGTGAACTCGGCGCTTCGAACGTCCATGTACATGATGCGTTCGTGGTTACGGGTGAACGGCGCGTAAAGCGCTTTCATCATGGCCCGCGCCCGTGATCCGGCCGGATCGTCGTCGGAACCGATGACAATACGATCCGGCCGCATGAAGTCGTTGATTGCCGCCCCTTCCTTCAAGAACTCCGGATTGGATACCACCGAGAATCGGCCGTCGACATCTGCAATGTCGCGCCGTCGGAGTTCCTCGGCGATGGCTCCCTTCACCATCAGCGCCGTGCCAACCGGGACGGTAGATTTGTTCACGACGGTCTTGAAGCCGTCCATATATCGTCCGATGCTGCGCGCGGCGGCCAGGACATACTGCAAATCAGCCGATCCGTCTTCGCCCGGCGGCGTGCCCACGGCAATGAACAATATTTCGCCGTGCGCAACGCCAGCTGCCACATCCGTGGAAAAGCGAATACGCCCGTCCGAGCGATGGCGATCGATCATCTGCTTGAGACCCGGTTCGTGAATGGGCATTCCTCCTCTGTCGAGAACTCCGATCTTTTCGCGATCGACGTCAAGAAAAAAGACGTCGTTGCCATATTCGCTCAGGCACGCGCCCGTAACTAGACCGACATATCCGGAACCGATCACAGTGATTTTCAAATGCGCCTCCTTGAAAAGACATCCGTTCGTCTTTTGATAATCTAGCGGGAGGCACAGCGGAAGATAAGTATGGAAAACTGATTTATCACCGTTGGTTGAAGCGGAAAGCCCGATAATTTCGATTGGTGTGATGCGCCGAAAAGCGAGTGCGGGATCGGCCAGCGATCTTGGCATGTAACGCAACCGGCGCAGAGACAGTGCAGCAGTCTTCGTTCAGGCGCACCCGCCATAGCCGGTTCACCTCTGCAAAGTCTGTACGAGGACGTCAGCAGCAGTCCGTAGAACGTGCTTAGTTTGCAATCAGCGACGGGAAGAACATAACTTCGGCAAGCGCCCTCTTCTGCGTGTCCGCCGACCGGCCGAACATTGGATAATATTTTTCTATGAATGCGATGTCGGCTTCCTGTTCGCTTTTGATGACTTCATACAGCGTTCGCCCAAGGGTGCCAATGGCCGGCTTGTAGCGTGCCCATGTAACGTACCCGCTGGTCGGAAATGAGGCGGTCATGCCGTATGGCGGATGTCCTTCCCGGCATTTTCGCTTGTCGCCTTCATAAGCGACACGATACCAGCCGTTCGCACCACTCCAGTAGTTCGAAAACAATGGCCGGTTCGGGTCCTGGTTCCATAGGACCGAATACAGCGCCGTCGCAAATGCCTCGGGTAGTTGGTTCGACGGCAGAGCATCCCTGGAAACGGAAAAGACACGCGCTATCGCATCGCGATTGCGCTCAAGTGCATCCAGCGCAGGCACCAGGCGACGGGCATGACTGATATCCCAACCGGTGTCGCTGCGCATGGGCACGGTATGAGCGGGAATCCTGATGACAGCGCGTGCCTCGGCATTCGTATCGCCCGGCGGTGGGCACTCTGCGGGTTTCTCTTCCTTCTCATACCCCGCATACCTGCCATCGGCATAGTTTCTCCAGAAACCGCGATCCAGATCGGCAGCGGGCGTCTTGCTGTTTTTAACGGGATGATAGGAGACGCGTGCGGAAAAAAATGCCAGCAATGTACTTAAATGTTTGCGGAGAGGCTCGATCTGCTGCTTGTCAGCCGGTCGAATGGCGAACCCGAGCCTGCCTTGGGCGTCGAGAATGCCGGCGATTTCCGCGTAGATGGTTATCATCCATAACGGCTTATCCGTAAACAGCAGTGCGGTCGAGCCGTTCTTCACATCCTGAGGCGTTGCCTTGATGGCCTTCGCGACCTTGTCAATCGCAGATTCATTTCCCCATCGGGAAAGATGGTCAATGGCTATGCTGACGGTGTCGTTGATGTAGCGCTGCTCCTCGGCGCCCAACGGCGCGTTCGAGGTCGCAATGGCGTTAGCCAGATACGATGCCAGTCCGAGAAACTGCACACTGTGCAGCATCACCTCCCGGTTATGCAGCGGGGCCTTTTCATGGCATAGGGGGCCATCCCGGCATATCCACCATTTCGACGATGTCGCCAAGGATACCGGCTCCAAAGCGCCATATGCAGTGTGCACGATCCGGGCCATTTCCATGAGCCGGGCAGTCCGTTTGCAGCGCCGGGCCATGGATGCCAGGTTGTAGGTGTAAGTTTGAAAATCGTACAGCGCAGCGGTGTCTCCACGTGTCGACAAACGCTCCTTGATCAATCGGTTGCTCAGAAATCCATGGATTTCTTTATCCCACAGCGCCCATGCCTGCTTTTCGAGTGCGCCGTCGCAGCCGAAGGCGTCGTGCGCTGCGGCGGCAGCCGGGCCGCTTCCGAACAGAAGCGCGAGCACGGCTGCTATCGGCATAGCGCGGAGATATAGGTAGGTGTGCATGTTGGCGACCCTGCATATGCGGCCTTCAAGCCAGTTTGGCATAGAATCTGCGCAGCTTGATTTCTTCGACACTCCAGTTGAACCGGGAATGGACCGCCCGTCGTCCGTTCTCACCCATACGGCTGGCGAAGTCGCGGTCCATGACCAGCTTGTCAATGGCGGCGGCGATCGCCTTGGTATCGAATGGATTGACGCACAAGCCGCACTGGTTGCCTTCAACGATCTCGCGCCAGGCCGGGAAATCCGACACGATGACAGGCAGGCCGCCGGCCATATACTCGAACATTTTCACCGGCAGCGCGTCGAGATAATTCGGTTTTGGATGCAAGATCACCAGTCCCGCCATCGAGTTCGCCAGTACATTGCGCACGCCGTTTCGGTCTTGGAAACCTAATGCATTCACCTTCTCCCAGCCGGCATAGCTCCGAACCTCCGCTTCCACATTCCGCTCGGCGAAGCGACCTGCCAGATTCAGGCGGGCCGGAGAGCGTACCGTTTCCATCGCCGACACCAGCTCACGGATGCCGCGAATCGCGCTGATGTCCCCGACATAACATACCTCCATGCGCTTTTCCTTCCATTGCGCCCCTGCGTCAAGCTCGCCGGGAACGGGAAAGTTGTTGATGTCCACCGTGTGGGGATTGATGGACAAAAACTTATCCCGAATGGTTGGCGTTGCCGCAATGACGCCGTCGAATCGGCTGCATGCGTAACGCTCATAGCGGCCGACGAACGACGACAGCAACCGCAGCGAGTGCGTTCCGAGATATGGCTTTCCGAGAATTTGTTTTGGCACGTCTTCATGGGAATCGAAGATCACACGCTTTCCCAGGCGCTTGAGCTTGAGTCCGGCCGGCATCAACTCAGGGTCATGCAGATGATAGACATCGGCGTCAAGGGAAACGGCCTTTCCGAATACGCGTGCGGTGGCGTTCAGCACGCGGTCGAGACGGCTCCTTGACGGACCGGCGTCCACAATCGTCACGCCGTCCCGGGCTTCGTCACCCTTCCCGTCAGCGACGACGAATGAAACGTCATGGCCGTGTGATGCGAGGCTGCGGCATTGCTTGATAAAGATCCGGGTATCGCTGCGCGCGTGCGCGCTGCTCAGGTGAACTATGCGCATTGGAGGACCTATTGGATAAACAAGCGATCAGTAATAAATTGATATACAGACCGTGCGTCAGAAAAGCGGGAGGCAGGTCGGCGGAATTAATTACCGCGAGGATCGGCGCAATGACGGCAGCGGTAATCAATGCCCGATCGCCTGACTGGCGTGCACAGGCATCGATGTACTTAAATACTGCGGCGACGATGAAGGCATACAGTACCAACCCGGCAAACCCGGCCTGCATGTAGCCGCTGCCGAGCCAGCCCGTGTTGGCGCCCGTCGTCTCGTCGTAGAAATATTCGCTGCCGATCAGATGCGGCACATCGAGCGGATATGGATATTCGAGCAATCCGAGAGTTACCTTGCTGTTGGAGAACAGCACCGGGCCGTTCTGCGAAAAGAAGTCGTAGTACAAGTAATTCAGATGAGCGGGGATGAAGAACATCCTGCGCATCATCAGGTCACCCGTCCAGCCGAGATACCCGCTCTCATAGTGTTGCGCGCCCCAGAAATCGAGTACCGAGAGCACCAGGACGGTGAGTATGCCGAGTAGCAGCTTGCCGATCAGATGCTTTCCGGAAGATGCGGCATATACAAAAAGAAGCATGAATGGAATGAAAATCGTCGATTTATGCGCGGTAAGGCCGAAAATCAGCACCGTCGCTCCGAAGACGATCAGCGCCATGCCGTATTTCTTCTGGAGCAGTGCCAGCACGAACGCCACGGGAACGATAATTTTTGCAATGAGCGGGGAGATGTAGCCGAATATCCCGGGCAAGTTGCTGGCTGCCTCGCCGCGGAATTCATATACTTTCGTGAAATCGAAATTGAGATAGGCACCGCCGCCAAATGCAAAAATGGCGACGATGTAGGCGCATGAGAGTACGAACAGCGTGGAGCGCAAGGTGCTTTTGGATGCAAACGGAATATGCGGCGGCGTGATCTTGAAGCAGAACGGCAGGAAAATGACCAGGCAATACGCAACCATTACCTGCGCCAGATATTCAAACGGCCGGTTACCGGCCCAGAAAAGCACGATCATCGGGATGATCACATTCGACAACATCACTTGATAGAACAAGGTGGACGGCTTGTGCGCCGCTACCGGCGTGATCAGGGACATGACCGTTACCATCGCCAATGCGGCGTACCATCCTTCCTCGTCCGGATCGAACACGTAGCCTTCATATCCGTAGATAGGCGCGATGTAGTGCTCATAGCCGTACATCAGCACAAAAAGAATGCATAGATGCAGTACTAACGGAAACAGTCGTTGTCTCATGAGGGTCTGCTTACGGAGAGATGATCTCGCAATAGGTTTGCCGTGCCTGGTCGGTTTCGAAACAGGAGTTATGCCAAAGCAAGGTGAAGTTGCCGTTGAATCTTCGTGTCGCGTCCTTTAATGCTTTCATTATCGGAAGGGTGGATGCCGACAAATCGCCGCCCATATACGCGGTGATCGACCGGTCCATGCATACTAGCGGGCGCTGTTTCAGATTCAGGGCCGTTCGCGAATGCAGATCGAACATGGTGTATTCATGACAGGTGCCGCAACGGAAGCCGGTATGGTCCGCGTAGCCGAGCGTACTGTCGTAGGCGAGCCCGGCCGAATCCCATATGCCGGGAGTCGACGTTATCCAACGCAAGTAGTGCTGTCGTCCACCCATGACCGGCTGGGGTATGCGTTCTTCCTCCAGGATGCGCCTGAGGCGGCCGAGTCCGGATATCAGGGTCGGCATGCTGCGATAGGTGCGATACCCGGGATGAATGCCGATCTCATGCCCGCGTTCCGCGATGCGCCGCATCATTGCCCTGACGGCGGTCTCTGCGATGGCACATTCGCCATCCATGGCGGAATCGGTGATTTCCGGGATGAAGTAGAAGGCCACGGTATTCCCGGCTCTTTCATTCACGTCCATCATCCAGTCCACCGTCGGATAATAAGGATCGTTTTTCCAGTTTCCCTTGCGGCTGGCGAGATAATTTTTCAGCGGCGCCATGGCGCCGGCGAGGGTGCGCTTGCGCAGTGTTTCGGCGGCGGTCCTGCGGAACAAGCGGGGCAAGGATGCGGCACTGGGGTGATATGGATGGTCGACATCACAGGTAACCACGTTTGCATGCTGGCGTGTTTTGCGCTCGAGCTGCGGCCATAGCATCGCTATTGCCGACCATAGAATCTCGACGTATTCGTCGACAATCGGACGGTGCAGGAACCCTTCCCGGTGTGCAAGCGACGCGCTCGCCGGAAATCGATCGTGCGCATCGCGCCGCTCGCAGACCGCCTCCTCATATCGAGACAGCATGAAGAAGGCAGAACCGAAGATATCGAGCTGAAGTTTCGCGTTAACGTCTCCATCGCGGGAGAAGCCGCCGCTGCCGAACAATACCGGCACCGAGGTTTCGCCGGGAGCCAGAAGACAGGCATGCAGGCCATTGTCTTTCACCGTCCATCGACGCAGCGGTCCGATCGGCAGCGATGTCTTCATGAGCCAGCAATCTTTTGCAGCGGCAAAGAAATCATCAGGCAGGCTGAGGCGCTTTCCGGCGGCCTCGATGTGAACTTCCTGCACGGCATCGAACTGAATGCGATGACTCAGGCCGAGAAATTCGCCAAGCAGGACACCGCTTACCCAGGAGCGCTCCTGGCGGCAGTTATCCGGAAAGGTTATCGTGAGCATCACTTTCCTTGGATGACCGACAACATGCATTCCCGCATCAGAAGCAGCCGGGAGCGCGTCTTGGTGATATGAAAATATGCTGTCTGGGTACCGCCGCAGGATCGCCTGACGATTTCGACGCCTTTTATCATCGACCCGACGAAGTCGAACATCTTCAATCCCGCTCTTATGCAGAACTGGATGGCTTCATGAATGAGCAGGATGCCGGCTCCGCTTTGCCGCAGGTCCGGGTCCTCGCCGACCATGTGCACATAGCCGGTTTCATCATCCCAGATCAGGTAGAGCGCCGAGTGGAACCGTCCTGTCTCATCGACGGCGGCGAATATCTTGCGCTTGTCCCTGGCTGCCAGCGCCGCATCGATGCGCTTCACATAGGCGAGGCTGTAAGGGACTGCCAGGCGCTGACGGGAGAATGTCTTCCTGTTCAGCTCGAAGAAGACTTCCACGGGGCAATCGTCGATCACAGTAACAAGCTTTTGCGCTTTTCTCACCTTGTTGCGCATGTTCGAGGAGAATTCCGCAAGCACGTCCAACCCCGACCTTAGCGGGATCGTATAAGTGTAACGCGTGGTTTGATTGAATCCTTCCCAGTAAAAGGGCAGCCAGTTCCGAATCCTGTGGTTCCATGACTGCGAGAAATGGTCAAACCGGGGCAACTGCAGAATCAATGTTTCCATGCATTCCTTTTGCATGCGGAGCATGGCTGCATTGCTTCCCTTGAAAGGGGCAAACCAGGGACCTAAAGCGGGCGTCAATGCCGGCTGACCGACAAGTTTGAGGCCGAACCGCCGCCGCCATGAGTAGGGCAGTGCGGCGACGATATGCCCGCCTTTTTCGACCAAAGCCACATCCCATGCTTTCACGCCGGCAGTCGCATCAAGCCACCAGTCGCGGGAAAACACCGGTATCGAGGTTTCCTCTTTACACAGCATCCGATACTTCTCCTTCGCACTTAACATCGAAGCACCGGATTCGGCGAGTTCTTGGAAATTGGCCTGGGTTCGCAAGTTGCCGATCAAATCCATGAGAATCATCCTTCAAGAATCGAACCAGGCTTGGCTGATTCGCACCAGTTTCGAACTTGAGCTGGTGATGTGAAAATACGGAATCTGCGTCGCCCCGAAGCTGCGGAAAAACCGTTCGATCGGCTCCAGCATCGAACCGGCAAAGTCGAATCGCTTTGTTACCGTGGCGGCATACTGGATCGCATGCCAGAAACAGAAGCTGATGGCACCAGTGTTACGCAATGCCGGATGGGACCCGACCATCAAGCCGTATGCACTCTCTTCGTCCCAGACAATGTATAACCCCGCGTGGTGCCGCCCTTGCGGGTCGACCGCGATAAAGAACTTGCGGCAACCACGTTCGGCGCAAGCCGCATCCAGCCGGCGCACGAACGCGTCCGAGTATGGAACCTCCATCCGCTGGCGCGCAAACGTCATCCGGTTCAACGCAAGAAACGCATCCAG
>NZ_DASZBA010000003.1:0-8825 GCF_035944575.1 Noviherbaspirillum sp. | reverse complement strand
CAGGATCGAGTCCGGAAACCAGGCAGCGCGCGCAGCAGATCATCGCCCGCCAGACCGGACACCTGAACACCCTGGTGGATGAACTGCTCGATGCGCATCGCATCCTGAACGGGAAGATCGCCTTGTCCAGGGTACGGATTGATCTCGGTGCGACCGTCCGGCAGTGTGTCGATGCTTTTGAAGCGAGGGGTGCGACCGCCTCGCACAAGGTGAGCGCCCATATCGAATCCGTCATGATCGACGCGGACCCCACGCGGCTTGAACAGATGGTTACGAACCTGCTCGACAATGCCGTCAAGTACACGCCGGAAGGCGGGGCGATCACCCTCGCGGTTCGCCGTGAAAATGACGACGCCGTGTTCACGGTGACGGACACGGGCATCGGCATGTCGGCGGAATTGCTCGATCATGCCTTCGAGGTATTCGTGCAGGGGCCGGTGTCCAGCCGCATGAAGGGCGGGCTGGGAGTCGGTCTGGCGGTGGTGAATGCATTGGCGGTGCAGCATGGCGCAACGCTGAAGGCGGAAAGCGAAGGAACCGGGCGCGGCAGCACCTTCACCATACGTTTTCCGGTTGCCAGCGGCGTGCCGATGGCCCCGGAGACGAAGCCCGGGCAGCGCATCAACGCAAATGTCAGCGTGCTGGTGATCGAAGATAACGACGACGTGCGTGAAATGATGTGCGGGATGCTGTCGGTTCTCGGTTACCGGGTGACCAGCGCCGATACCGGGCAGTCAGGTTTGCGCCGCGCAGCGGAGGAGCGTCCGGATGTCATGCTCGTGGACATCGACCTCCCCGACATGTCCGGATATGACATCGCGAAGCGGCTGAAATCGTCGGCACTGACGGCACACATCAGGCTGATCGCCAATACCGGCTATAGCCAGCTCGCGGACAAACGCGAAGCGATGGAAAGCGGCTTCGATGCGCATCTCAAGAAGCCGATCAGCCTCGATCAGCTGGTGGCCACGATAGAGAATCAATAGGCCGGGCCCGCTCCGCGGACCGCCTGCGCGCTTCGCCGGTTCACTGCTTCCCGTCATGCACCGAAAGCGAATCGCCGATGGCATAAAATTGTCCGCCGGCGATGTAATGGAGGCTCCGCCATGCCGGCCCGGCCTGGTCGAAATGCCAGTGCCCTTCCCTGAAGACGCGCGTGTCGGCCCACGCTCCGATGACTTCGCCGATGAACAGATCGTAGGCTTGCTGGTTGTGCGGCTCCTGCAGAAGCTTGCACTGCAGCCAGCCCGAGCATCCGGCAACGAACGGCTGCTCGCATCCCTCGATGCGAAACAGCTCTACACCCGATCGTTCCAGCTTGTCCGGCTGTTCCGACAGGCTCACGGTGCCCAGCGTGTGCGTTAACACGAGTTGCGCCGCCGTCGGAACCTGGATGACGAAGGAGCCGCTCTGCTCGACGAGCCCGCGCGTCCTGGCGGACTTGTCCAGCACCACGGTCAGCTTGGGCGGAGCGTAATCCAGCGCACAGGCCCAAGCCGCCGCCATGACGTTGTCGACGCCGTCATGGTGCGCGGACACGAGCACCGTAGGGCCGTGGTTGAGCAGCCGGTAGGCTTTCTTCAGTTCGACGGGTGCGATATGACTATCCATTCAAATTCCAGGGTTGGTTGTGCAAGCCGCATGACATCATTCTTTGCCAATCCGTTCCGCGACCAGTTGCTGCAGCCGCCAGAGATAACGATCGTGGATGCCCCGTTCTTCAAGCCGCGATACCGTATTGAACAGATATTCGGCTCCGGAGCCCCAGTGTCCGCAGGCCCTGGCGAGGGTTTGCGCGATGTGCTCGGGCTCCAGTTTGCCGACATAGGCCTGCGATTTCCGGTTCATCACGAAGGCGACGGCCTGGAATGGGATGCCGTCGCTGATCACCGTTATCCAGCGCGCTACCGTATTCACCGGCTTGATGGTGATTTCTCGCCGGCAGATCTTGTTCAGTTGCTCGCGCAGCGTCGCGCCGGACAGGCGGAACAGCATGCCCTTGCACTGGCCGCCGCGGTCGAGGGACATCATGAGCCCGGGACATTCCGGCGTGCCGCGATGACTCAGGATCCGGAAACAGAATGAGCGATGCCAGCCGTATGCCGTGCCGCAGCGCTCCTCCAGGTACGCGCATTCCGGCTTCCAGATCAGGGAGCCGAATGCGAACAGCCAGGCATCTTCTCCCTTCGGATGCGTGCGGAGAAGGTTTTCCACCATGGTGTCGTAATCGTCGTCGGACTGGTAGGTGACACCGGGACGAGGGCCGGGATCGTCGATTGTCTGGTGAACAAGCGCCACCATTTCGGCGGTCAGTGCCATGCGGCGAGTATGCATCGTATCGTCCAGGGGTGAAAACAGGCCGGATCGCCATGCGCTTCTTTGCTGTTATTCAACATGGCGAGCAACGCATTATCGGTCTTTTTTCTCCCGGAACTCGACGTCGATGATCGACTCGTCGGCGGGCCGCGGTCGCCCCGGCTTGAACAACGATCCGAAGATCGATGAAAGCGCCCGATCCATGGCCATCTTCCGGATGCGCGGCCAGGCAAGAAGAAAGCAGATGGCGAAACCGAGAAACACAACCGGCACCAACGCGCCCCGGTAAAGATAGGTCAGCAGGCAGAATGCCAGCAAGGCAACGATCACCGGCAGCCTGGCAGGCTTCGGCAGCAGGCCGACAGTGCGCAGTTTTCCCTGGCGCACCAGAGGAAGCCGGGCGAACAGGATACCGAAGAGGAGACCTGCCACGACACGGCCCGTGCCGAAGTAATCGGACACGACACCCACGACGAGGAAGCCGGCGTAGCTCATGGAGGAAGCCAACGCCACCAGCGCCAGCAGCAGGAGGACGCCGGCGATTTTCGGCGCACGGAAAATCAATTTGAGCAGCAAGGGAAAGATTTCTTTTACTCCTGCAATAGTCTGTAGTCTGATGCAAATGGTCATGTCAAACGCTGTAGAAGCGCTTGCGGCCACTTGGTTGCCAACTTATGCGTAACATATGCGTCCTCGCAAGAAAATCGAAAGACGTCTACAAGGAAAAGGATTTATGCCGGTAAAGAAAATTATTGCATTGGATGGGGACGGCGTCCTGCTTGATTACCATACCGCTTATCGTTTCGCATGGCAGCGCGCGTTCGGCGTGTTGCCGGACATCATCGATCCACAGGCGTATTGGGCGTTGGATCGATACGCCGTGCGCCGCCTGACGGGTGATGATCTCGAACGCTTCCGTGCATGCTTCGACCACGTCCACTGGTCGTCGTTGCCCGCCCTGCCCGGTGCGGTGGAAGCATGCCACCGGCTGGTGGACGCCGGTTACGAGCTTGTCTGCGTCACCGCGATCCAGAAGGAATTCGAAGACGCCCGGCTCAGAAACCTTCGTGATGCCGGCTTCCCGATCGAGCGCATCGTCGCCACGCCGAGTTCGCTCTACGGCAGCAGCCCCAAGGTGAAGGCTCTGTCGGAGCTTCGACCTGTCGCCTTCGTGGACGACTACCTGCCCTACTTCGAGGGCATCCCGTCGCATGTGCATGCAGCGTTGATATTGAGGGAGCCCAACGGCAGTCCGAACGTTGGGCCTGCACTGGAGAATGTGCACTCAAAGCACGTTGATCTGGCTGATTTTGCCGGCTGGTGGCTGAATTCGGGCAGCGATTCCTCAGTCAAGGGCGTTGCCTAGCACCCTGTGCCGTTAAGTCTGCGAAAAAAAGAGCGATGAAATGCGCCGGATGCAATGACGTGGACAGGGCATGGCCGGGACCTTGCACACTTGCACGTTATCGGCGCAATCATCGTCGCCCTGTTCGTTACCCGTTTTCGACTCAAGCAAAAAGACGCCATTGACAAAATGCTATTATGCTTTGTCGCGAGAGCCATTCGTACGGCCGACTGAACGGGCATGGATATGAAACCAAAAACGATACTCATTGCAGAAGAACCGCACATGATTTCTGCATTGCGCCTTGCTCTTGGCGACGCATTCGATATAACGGACAGCACGTCGTTCGCCGATGCCGCGTACCAGATTGAAATCAAGCACTTCGATGCGATACTTTGCGGCCTGCATTTCGACGAAGGCAGAATGTTTGATTTGCTGAATCTGGTCAAGACACAGGAAGGCACGAAAGACATTCCCTTTGTCTGCATCAATGCCTTGAACACGGCGCTTTCCGATGCGGTCATCCGTGTCGTCGAAGTGGCAGCCAACGCAACCGGAACCCACAGCTTCATCGAATTTTCCAAATGGCGCAAAGAGCTCGGCGACGAAGCTGCGTGCGCAAAATTGCGCGAGTACGTCGCCGATTTGCCGTAACACGCGCGCCGATGTTCCAGCCTCCCGGGGCGGTTGAAACATCATTTTTCCATTATGCGGCGGCATGACCGCCGCATAATGCGTCACAGCCTCGTGACGCCTGCCTTTCTTACATCGGCGATGGTCGGATAGCCATTCACCGCCATCATGAGATCGGCCTCCGCCAGCAGACATTTCAGCACATGCGCGGCGCCTTCCACGCCGTCGAGCGCCAGCCCGTAGACATACGGACGGCCGACGCCCACTGCCCGTGCGCCCATCGCCAGCGCCTTTACCACGTCGGATCCGGTGCGTATGCCGGAATCGAACAGCACCGGCGTATTGCCCGCCGCCTCCACCACGGCCGGCAGCATGTCGATCGCGGCGATGCCGCCGTTGGCTTGCCGTCCGCCGTGATTGGAGCAATAGATGGCGTCAGCGCCGGTGTCGATCGCACGCCGCGTGTCCTCCGGATGGCAGATTCCCTTCAGGATGAGCGGCAGCTTGGTCAGGGACCGCAGCCAGGCCATGTCGTCCCAGGTCAGTACCTTGCCGAAGGTTGCGCCCCACCGCTGCACGACCGCGGCGCGATCATTGATCGCGTCTCCCAGCATGGCCCTGAAGACCGGGTCCGAGGTGTAGTTGGTGAGTACATGGCCGCGCAGCTGCGGGAAATTGCCGGTGTTGAGATCACGCGGACGCCAGCCCGTCACCCAGGTATCCAGCGTCACGATGATGCCCTTGTATCCTGCCGCCTCCGCACGATGCACGAGGCTTTCCGCCAATGCCTTGTCCCTTGGCGTATAGAGCTGGAAGAAGCCCGGCATGTCGCCGAGCGTCTGCGCCACCGTTTCCAGCGGATCGTTGGACAATGTCGATGCAACCAGCGGCACCCGGGTAAGCACGGATGCTTTCGCGGCGGCGATATCGCCATGGCCGTCCTGGGTGCAGATACCCGTCACGCCGATGGGGGCCATGAAAAGCGGGCTGGGCAACTTCAATCCGAATAATTCAATCGACAAATCGCGCTTCGTGCAGTCGACCATCATGCGCGGCGTCATGCCCCAGTGGCTGAACGCTTCGGCATTGCGATCCTGCGTTGTTTCATCGCCGCATCCGCCCTGTACATAGTTCAGCACCGAAGGCGGCATGGCCGCGGTGGCGCGCGCTTCGAGCGTCGCAAAGTCCACCGGCACGCGCGGTATCACACCATGTAATCCGGCCAGGTAAATTTCATTCTGGTAGTCGCCGAAATGAGCCATCTTGTCTCCATTGATTTTAAATACGATTTGAAATTCGATATCGGGCATGCGCCGCTTCGTTCCGATATGGACGTGATGCGCAGGCCGATAACCCTGCAAATGGTAAGGCAAATGTTTGAAGGTCGCCGACCGCCTATGTTCAACCGGACAGTGAATCGGGTCCGGACCTTACTTTCCTGTTGTCACAAAGCGGCGCAACGACTACATCGATTGCAGGGAAAGAATTTCCTGAGGGATTGATCCTGCAAAGAGAATCATTACTGTGATGCCAAGCGGCCTTTCCCGGCATCACGGTTTTCTGAGCCTTTCTCCAATGCGCTATACTCCGGGTCGGGTGCTCACACTCCTTGTGTGGCAGGTTCAGCGACGGTCGGGCCGCCTCGCGGCTTCCTTACGACCCATGTACGTACGCACACCAATCGCACTTGCCGGCGCCACATGTTCAACGCGGCTCCGGCTCTTCTTTCGGTTCGCCGGCCTTATCAATCAGGCATCAACCCGCGCTCCGCCATCCTCTCCGTTTTCCGCTGAAATGCATAGTGGCGGCCCTTCGCCCATGGCATTCCCATTGACGGCCGGCGCCCGGTACCGGCTTTTACCAACGTTCCAACCATTCCAAGAACATCATTGAACATGGACACTATCAACCTTATTGCGGCAGTTATTTTCGCGCTGGCGCTCGTGCATACCTTTGCAGCCAAATCATTCGAGCGTATTGCGGACCGGAGCACCAGGCATGCCGGGCTGTTCCATCTGCTGGGC
The DNA here is from genome assembly GCF_035944575.1 of Noviherbaspirillum sp. Classification (GTDB taxonomy): domain Bacteria; phylum Pseudomonadota; class Gammaproteobacteria; order Burkholderiales; family Burkholderiaceae_D; genus Noviherbaspirillum. The sequence continues at coordinate 2,507 of NZ_DASZBA010000003.1, read as the reverse complement.
GAGATCGAGATTGTTTTCGGACTGTGGGCCGCGGTCCTGATCGTCTTCATGGCGGTGCTCGGTGGCGGCAAGCCGGCAATCGAGTATGTCGAATCCCGCCACTACACCGAACCGCTGTTCGTGTTCGTCATCATGGTCGTGGCGGCATCCAGGCCGGTGCTGGAAGCCGTGAAGGCCTTGATCGCTTCTCTCGCACGGGTCTCCCCGGTCCGCACCGCCGTTGCCCAGGTGTGGCTCTGCCTTGCCCTGGTACCGCTGATCGGTTCGTTCATCACCGAACCTGCCGCCATGACGCTCGCCGCGTTGATGCTGGCCCCGCTGGTGTTCCGCCCCGGCATTCCGGAGTGGCTCAAGTACGGTGCTCTCGGCGTGCTGTTCGTGAACGTGTCCATCGGAGGAACGTTGACGTCCTTTGCCGCCCCGCCGGTGCTGATGGTGGCAGCGACCTGGAACTGGGACACCGCATTCATGGCCGCCAATTTCGGGTGGAAGTCAGCGATCGCAGTGGTGATCAACGCCACGGTCGTCACCTTCATGCTGCGTTCGCATCTATCGGACGTGACGGCTGACATCACCAGTGAAGGCCAGGTAAAGGTGCCGGCAACGGTAAGCGGGATACATCTGCTGTTCCTCGCCGCGATCGTGGTGTTCGCTCATCATCCGGTGATTTTTCTCGGCGTGTTTCTTTTCTTCCTGGGATTTACCCATGCCTACGCGCATTACCAAAGCCCGCTGATTTTGAAGGAAGGATTGCTGGTCGGCTTCTTCCTTGCCGGCCTGGTGGTTCTGGGCGGGATGCAGCAATGGTGGCTGCAACCGATCGTCTCCAGCCTCGAGCCGACGGCCTTGTTTTTCGGCGCGCTCGGGCTGACGGCGATCACCGACAATGCCGCGCTGACTTACCTGGGGTCGCTGATCGAGGGAATATCCGACGAAGCGAAGTACATGCTGGTGGCGGGCGCGGTGGCAGGCGGCGGACTCACCGTGATCGCGAACGCGCCCAACCCCGCGGGCGTTGCTCTGCTCAAGGAAGGCTTCAATGACGGCGCGATCGGTATCGGCGGACTGCTGGCGGGCGCGCTGCTGCCGACTGCCGTGGCGGCGGGATTCCTGCTGCTGTGATCCGCCATCAAGGCGCACTGGTGCCGTCGAGCAGCCCGCGCACGATGCGCAGCACTTCCGCATGCTCGACTTCGGCCCCGCCGAGCATGTCGCTGTAGATGCCGTCCGTCAGCCGGATCACGATCTGCGCCAGCATGGTCGGGTCCAGGCGCGGGGTATAGCGACCCGCCGCGACTTCCTGCCGGATGACGCTGTCAAGCTTGTGCAGGACCATGGCCTGCATCGATGTGGCTTCCTTGCCCTTCCCCATCATGATGCGCAGGGCGAGGTCCTGCTCATTGCGCAGCAGGCTCCGGACAGGCGGGGATTTGCTCAGTGCGCGCATCATGTAATCGACCCAGCCGAGAATCAGGTCCGCGCCACGCAGATGCTGCGCTTCCAGCTTCGATTCGATCCACTGGAAGGTATCCTGCAGAAAATGTCCGAATACCTCGTTGAGCAATTGCTCCCGGTCGCCGGCCCAGCGGTACAGCGTTGCGCGGCCAATGCCCAGTTCGGTGGCCAATGCCACCATGTCCAGCCTTCGGCCTTCGATCAGGGTGGTCTTCACGAGCGCGATCAGATCGTCCCGCGTGGGCTTGCCTGCTTCAGGCGGTTTGCTTTGCCGTGTTGCAGCAAGTCGAGAATCGGCCATGTGTTTCCTTTATGTGCAAGCAAAGCCTGCCTGCAATGTACTTCCTAGTTTGGTGCGCCGCACACCAGATATTGAAATCAGCCTTAACGCCGGTTTGATGCAAATCAACCGCTTCGCATTGACAATGAGACAGATGGAGTTTAATGTCTCATCACGCATTAAGCATGCGTTTCATCAAGCTTCTCCGGGCCCACCCGCCCTCGCCTTAAACGGCATACCTTGCCGCCAAGCTGTCCCATAACAACAAGCATTCAGACCGCGTTGCCCCAGGCAGTGCGGTGATTCGACATAACCAATTGACTGGACGGAGACGAATTTGAAATTATCCAACATTCTTGGAGGCGCGGGCGCGACCTCTTCCACTGCTTCAAGCCAAGCGAAGAACATTGCAGGCATCGGCCTGATCGCCGCCGGCTTGTTGTGTTCCACAGCCGCGCAGGCGCAGGTTGCGGTTTTCGAGGAAGGCTTCAGTACCGGCCTTGGCAAGTTCACCGCTGCCGGCAGCGTGAGCACCAGCACCGGCGCAGCCGTCCTGTCCGGCTGCTACGGCTGCACCGACGGCGCCATCACCTCTTCCGCCATCAGCACGGTCGGCTTCACCGGCCTGCGCCTGAGCTTCGACCGCACCACCTCCGGGCTCGATACCGGCGAAGTCGGCGTGGCCGAATTCTCCACCAACGGCAGCACTTATACGGCCGTCGAATCGACCCGCACCGCATCGGGACGGGTGACGTTCAACCTGCCGGCATCG
>NZ_DASZBA010000002.1:0-11275 GCF_035944575.1 Noviherbaspirillum sp. | reverse complement strand
CGATACGCTCACGGACGGTGACGACCGCGCGGTGGCTGAAATCGCCTGACGCCATGCGCGTCATCAGCTCGGCAATTTGGCGCATCGGACCGGAGAAGTTGCGGGAGATGACGAACAGCAGTATCTCGAACGCGATCAGCATGCTGGTCAGCAGGATGATGCCGATGTCGTACCGCACTTCGCTGATTTTGGATGCGATGAAACTCTGATCGACGCCAACATGCAGAACGCCGACCATCTTGCCTTGATGGCGAATAAATGCCGGCGTATCGACGTAGGATTTTTCCTTCGTTTCCGTGCCTTGCTGCGCTTCGTGCGTAACGACATGCCGGATATTCGCGTCTGCCGTCCCCGTGATCTTGGGCAGCGCGCTTCCCGCAAATTGCTGGCTGATTCCGCTCGCCACGAGCACGGTGCCGTCCGGCGCCGTAATCGCGAGGAATCCGATGTCTTCGTTCTCTTTCAGAATGTCATTGAAAAAGTCGTCCACGCCCTCCAGCCGGTTGAAGGGGATACCATGGTCCAATGCGCGGGTGATCTTGTCGACCACCAGTTTGCCGACGGTGGTGGCTTTCCGATCCAGTTCCGGCGCAACCTTTTTTTCGATGACCGACCAGGCGAACAGGGAAATGGCGCTTTGGGACACGAGCAGCACCAGAAGCGCAAAAATGAAGAGACGCCTCACCGGCATCGTGTACAGCGCATGCTTCATGATTGCTTTCCGGTTGCTTCGGCGCTGAGCCTGGTCTTCAGAATTTTCTGCGTGCCCGCGAGGTCCTGCATGGCGGCGCGAGTGGATGTCACCACGCTGTCGATGAGCGCATCAGCTTCTGAACCGCCTTTGGCCGCTGGCGTATGAGGCTTATCGTTGGTGATATTCCGCAGTGATTGTTCGATCCGTGTCAGCTTGCGGTTCGTCTGGATGACGATCAGGCTGATACCGAGCATCGCGACCAGGCCGGTCAATATTGTGCCGAGGACGGCGGCAAGTTTCAGTGATTCGGCAACGGAATCAACCACTGAATCGTGGGCTTTTCGGGAGTAGCGAAGCGCCATTCCGCCGGCGTCGATCCCGATCACGCTTGCTAGGCTTGTCCCGACGACAAGCGCATCTTCCTCCAGAAGCTGCCAGTCCCGCGCTTCCTTGGCGCTCGCTGCGGATCTCCACCCGGCGGGGATGGCATTGGAGGGGAGTGGCTCGCCCGTATGGAACACCACGGTGCCGCTTTCATCGTACAGGCTGATCGACAGGATGCTTGGATCGGATTTGGCTTCCGATTCGATTACTGCCTGCGCGTTGGCCAATCCTTTCAGCGCCAGGCCAAGACCAAGGCCGGTTTCCAGATTCGCCCGCAAATCGCTTACGACGAATCGAATGCGGGATCGTTCCAATTCGCTAAAGGTACGTTCGAACTTCCCCAAGTTGAGAAATGCCGTTAAACCGATCGCCAATGCAGAAATAATGACAATCGGCGCGGTAATCTTGATGCTCAGTCCGGAGATCACCATGATGAATTCGGGTTCTTATAATGGTCGGATCGGGAGTTCAACGTTGCCTATGCGAACCGGCAAACGTTGCTGCTCAGAATCGGCAAATTGTACAGCGGAGGTTGCACAAGCGCAAAAAGATAGTAGTTTTTTTATTGAAATTCAATTACTTGGCGAATGTTGTACGGCGCCACTTATATGCAAAAATCTGATTACGCCAAGTAAAAAGTCTCGGAAAACGGCGTCAAATGCAGCCTATCGCCTCTGGCGCGATTGCCATCCACTTACGTTATTTGATCGGAATCAATCCTTTTTGCACCGTTGTGCAAACGCAAAAGCTTCCATAAGGGAAGGGCTAGAGTGTTACAAACAGATACACCTAGGGAGTGAGCGATGGAAGATGTCGAGAACAACTTTGCGGTGGTCGAACTTTTCATCCGCTGCTTTTTTATCGTGCTGTCGATCTACGTGATGGCGTCTGTCGCCGTTATCATCCACTGGCTGTTCAAGCAGGGGCCACGCATTACCGCGCAGGTCCAGGCGCTGGAGCCATCGGGAAGACAGGTGACAAAATAACCTGAAAGCCTGAGGATACGAGGCGATTACTAGCGCTGCAGATTTCCCGTACATTGCCTGCCGGCGACGCCATGGGCGTTGCGAAGCACTGATTATTTTGACGGAGCCGAGTGCAATAATGCGCTCCCGCGCAAGTTTGGACCTGCCAAATCGAATGGACGTCCAAGCCTGCCGCCTTCTTAGTCTGCGACGCTTGGATGCTGACTCGGAATTAAGGCAGCGCCAAGCCTCTGAAATGGAATCCGATCCCGCTCAACGCCTCGACCGGCGAACCGCCGGATACACGTTTCCATACGGGGGCACCGGCAATGGCCCGTCGAAGTGGTCCCGGATGCGATTTGAAAAGCTCATTTACAATCGACTCCCTGACCATTCGTCCGAGAGCCAGAGTATGAAAGACGTGCCCGTTGCGCCCCGTCCAGCCGCGACCTTGATACTGGTGCGCGACAGCCCGCAAGGGCCGGAAACATTCATGATGCAACGCACGCACAAGGCCGCTTTTGTTCCCGGCGGCTATGTCTTCCCGGGAGGCGCGCTCGATGCCGCCGATACGGATGCATATTTCGCAAATTGCCACGCCGGCATGAATGACGCGATAGCGAGCAGCCTTCTTGGGGTGGAGGCTGGGGGTCTGGCTTATCTGGTTGCTGCGATCCGGGAGTGCTTTGAAGAGTCGGGTCTTCTCCTGGCGCGCGACCGGGGCGGCGAGATGGTGAAGCTGGCCGGGCAACCGGAGGAACCGGAATACGCCGTGCTTCGCAAGCAGCTCGCGGCGGCGGAACGCGATTTCGCGGATGTTTGCCGCTCACGTCATCTTGTCCCCGCATTCGACAGCCTTGCATATTTCGCGCACTGGATCACGCCTGCCGGCGTGCCGCGTCGCTTCGATACCCGTTTCTTTCTCGCCGTGGCCCCCGAGTCGCAAACGCCCGCGCATGATGACGGCGAAACCATCGCGCACGAATGGCTGCGACCTGCTGACGCGCTGTCCCGCCATCGCGCCGGCGAACTCGACATGATGTTCGCGACCGTCAAGACGCTGGAGCTGCTCGGCAGATTCGACAATGTTCAGGACCTGTTGCAGCATGTGCGCTCGGTTCAATCGGTGCCGGTCAATCGACCACGCGTATCGACCGGAAGCAAGGGACGCCGGGTCCTGCTGAAGGGCGACCATGCGTACGCCGAGGTCGGCAAGCTGGACCCGGCGGGTACCGGAAAGGCATCAAGCGAGATCCTTCCTGGCGTCGCCACCCTGCTGTCGGAGCGGGTGGCGCGTATCGCCGCGCCAAATCCAGGCTTCATGACCGGACCCGGCACGAACAGCTATCTTATCCAAAGCGGCGAAGACTTTGCCGTTATCGATCCGGGCCCTGCAGTGAACGAGCATGTCGAACGGTTGCTGGCTCATGCGAACGGACGCATCCGCTGGATATTTACCACCCATACCCATCTGGACCATTCGCCTGCCGCGGCGCTGATCAGGGAGCGAACCGGGGCGCGGCAGATAGGCATGCCGCCGCCGGACCACGAGCGGCAGGACAGGGGTTACTTCCCGGATACCGTCATTCGGGACGGCGACCGCATTCCGCTTGGAAGCTGCACCCTGCAGGCAATACATACGCCTGGCCATGCGTCGAATCATGTCTGCTATCTGCTGGAAGAGGAACGGCTGCTGTTTACCGGCGACCACATCATGCAAGGCTCCACCGTTGTCATCAATCCGCCGGATGGCGACATGCGAGCCTATCTCGCTTCGCTCGCGAAACTCAAAGCATTCGATGTCGAGTATCTCGCGCCCGGCCATGGTTTTCTCATGGACCAGCCACATGCTGTCGTAGACCGCATCACCGCGCACAGGCTGACGCGCGAGAAGAAAGTGCTGGCGGCCCTGCGTGATGCCGGGCAGGCGACCATGGCGGAACTGCTTCCGATCGTGTATGACGACGTCGCGAAAGAAAGGTACGCCATGGCGGCCCGGTCCTTGCTGGCGCATTTGAACAAGCTAAAGGACGAAGTACAGGTAGTCGTCAGGGAAGAGCGGTGGTCGCTCGCGGAATGAAAGTCCCTTTGATTTCACGACCGATCCGCCGGCCGCCCGTCGCCGGTGGCCACTCCGGACGCGCATTCGTACTATGCGCGTCCACAGCCGCCTCCAATACTGTTCAATATCCTGCTGTGTCGACTGCATCACTGGATAACCGGTCAGGATGAGCATGCCCGGGATAGTCGTGTCCCCGGCAATTTCCTGTCACAACCGCCATGCCATCGACGGACAGGGTACGGCGGAATCGCGCTTGCGGTCACCGTGTCTTCGGATCCTATACCTGTCATGCCGGACGAACGTCGCCAAAGGCAACGGAACCTTTCCCTCTGTCGCGTCACTTATCCGATTCGTTCCCGGGAGCGTCCATGGGCGCCGCCGGGCATGCAAAGGAAAGAGACAAACCATTGAAACTCCCACTGAACACAGCTATTTCCGCCGCCAGGGCCATCACAGCAGGTGTCCTGCATTCCCGCCCCGTCGTCCGGACGCTTGAGCGGGCCGAAGCCCGCGCATCTTCTGGCCATGTCATCCTGAACGAACAGGGAGCGCGGCAACGCATTCTCGACGTTGTGCGGGGCAGGACCGGCCACATTCCCGACACAGGGCAGAAGGAAGGAAGAACAGCCAACGCGCGGCGCTTTTCCACCCTTCACACAAACACGCCGGACGAGGCGACAGATGCGCAGACGCATGACCGAACGGCAACGCCGGAATCGCCATTTCGTCGTCCGACCTCCGACGCGCTATATGCAATCGGTCCGCTTCCGGAGGCGCGCAATGCGCGCTGGGACTATCTTCATCATCCTGAAAACTGGGTCCCGGAACGACGCCGCCTACAGGAGACTCTGCTGGCAGATGCGGTCCGGAATGCACTCTCGTTTGCCGAAGCCGTGGTCGACAGCGGCAGGCCGCCGGCGGTCTTTGCGCTGCGTGGGAACACGGCAGCAGGAAAGACCAGCACGGTGAAAAAAACGATGCCCATGCTGGCGGATGCACTCGAGAAATGCGCTAACGGCGCTGTGAACCCGGATATGTTCAAGCCGCGCTTGCGTGCGCAGGGCGGCGTCAGGCTGAGCATGAGTGCGGTACATACCGAGTCGTGCGTCCTCGCGGACCGACTGATGGAAAAACTGATTCCGCTGAAAACGGTCGATGGCTCACCGGCCAGCATCCTTATCGACAAACGGCTCGCAGAAAAGGAGTCAGTCGCCAAATACGTTTCCCTCGCCACGACTACAGACCGTCAAGTGCTGCTCTCCGACATCGATGCGCCACTGGAGAAGTCGCTCGCAAGGGTGCTGGCACGATCGCCGTCCGGCGATCATCCGGTTCCCCCGTTCAGCGCCGTCAGCGAAGGTTTTACAAACGTGCGCACCAACCGCGCGGCCGTTGTGGACCTGTTTGTCAAAAGGCCGGAGCTGGCGCAGTATCAACTCATCGGAACCGCCCGGACAGGCGAACATGTGAAAGTCGCGGCGGTCGAACACGGCGATTTGACGATCGAGCATGGCGACTTATATTCCGAGCTGATCAAGCCGCCCGCCGATGTGCCGGAGCGCATGGCCAGGGAGCGCATCGATGAACGGACCATCGATGCGCTTACCCGTGATCTGGAGCCGGAGCATGCCGAGCACCTTCGTGCGGCACTCTCCCGGTATCTTGGACACACTTGGGCGCAGGCGCTGGACGCGCACAGCGAAAAGACCTGAACGGGATTCAAAGAGTCCGTGGTTCCGAATAGGCGGGCGGTCTGATGCGTCAATAAAATACCGCAAGCCAGACCGTATCGGTGTCCGGACTCGTCCAATCGACGCGGTGACGGACATCGGCAGGAATATCGACATACATGCCCTCGGTGAGGCGGATGGTTCTGTCACCGCCGTCAACATTTTCGACACGCAGTTCCGCCTCACCCTTGACGACCATTACCCACTCGTTCTCTTCCTGCTGATACCAGAAGCCCGGGGGTGAGCACTGCCCGCGCGAGACGATGCGCTCGATTCGGATATGGCTAGCCGTGACCAGGCTTTCGCTGATCTCGGCCGGCAGCAAGGCAGGGATGCCTCCCAGGATGTCGTGTGCGTTCACGGGTTCAGGCGCCTCCAGGTAAGGAATGGAGCCGTATTCTGACAGAAAGCATCGGCGCCAGGACAGCACCTGCCCCAAGCGAAATGTGCATGCTTGCGTTCGATTGTGCGGACCCGGTCCGCTATGCAGCTCCGGCCGTCTTGTCCGTGACTTCAACACCAGCGACAACGGGACGCCTTTCCACCGGTTTGTGGTCGATTTCGCAGTGGTCGGCGTCGGCCGTCGCCACGCACGCCTCGAAGGCGTCTGCGATTTGCACCACGTCGAAAACGTAAATGGTGTCGTCAACCTGAACTTCTTTTGTCGATAGTCGTACTGTTGGCATGCATCTATTCCTTTGTCTGTACTAAGTTTGAATTTATACCGGTCCTGAAGCGTCGAGCGTGGCCGCATCGAACCGCCGTTCACGTTTGAACTGCTCGATTGCCTGAATGACCTTCTTGCGGATTCCCGGTTCGGAAGGGGAGTGTCCGGCGTCCGGAACGATGTGCAGCACCGATCCCGGCCAGGCCTTGTGTACCCGGTATGCCGATTCCGGCGGCGCGATCACATCATGGCCGCCCTGCACGATCATCAACGGCAAATGAGCAATGCACCCGACGTTCGCAACGAGCTGATCCGCATCGAGGAACATCCGGTTGCGGAAGTAGAAGGCATCGAGCCTTCCAACGCCATAGACCACCGTGTCATCCTTCGAAGCCTCCTCGACCAGCTCCGGATCATGGCGCAGCAGCGAGCAGGCCTCGGTGTATTTGAACCAGAATCGTGCCGCGGTCATGCGCTCATCCGGGTCATCGCCGAACAGCCGTTTTTCATAAGCGGTCAGCAGATCACCTCTTTCCTGTTCCGGGATTGCATCGGTAAAGTCGGCGTATGCCTTTGGAAAAAACCGCCGCATGCCGTACAGGAACCATTCGATTTCATAAGGTGTGCCGAGAAAGACGCCGCGCAGGACGAATCCCAGGCAGGATTCCGGATGGGTTTGTCCATAAGCGAGAGACAGGGTTGTGCCCCATGAACCGCCGGCAAGCAGCCATTTGTCGACGCCCAGCGTCTTGCGCAGCGCCTCCATATCCTTGACCAGCAACTGCGTGGTGTTGTCGCGGACCTCCGCCAGTGGCGTGGAGCGATACGCGCCGCGCTGGTCGAACAGGATGATGCGGTAGGCATCCGGGTCGAACCATTGCCGCTTCTCCGGCGATGATCCGCCGCCGGGGCCGCCATGCACATAGACCACGGGAATACCATCCGGATTTCCGGATTCCTCCCAATAGATGGTGTGAAGATCGTCGACAGCGAGCATGCCGGTACGGCGCGCTTCGATCGGTGGGAACAGCGAAAAGTCAGGTGAAGGATTCATCGTGAATTTATCGTTGGAAAGCTGGCCTGCTTCCGGCAGGCATACTTAAGTGAAGCTTAGACGCAGACAGTGGCTGCCCATTAAAAAATCCAAATTCATGAAAAAAAGATTGCTGCGATTCGAAGCGCAACAGGATGCATGGATTCAACAGGCAAGATGCCGATAAGCGCAGCATTGATTGCCGCCGTGAAAATGACATGATGTGCCGAGCCGCTACGATGCAGGGTTCGTGCCAGCCTCGTCCATTTTTGTCTCGGAACGAACATTCGCCATGCCGTCCACCCGGATTAATCCCTCGCCAGCGGCGTGCGCCGCTGCCGCTATGCTGTCCGGGGCAAGGATCAACTGCGCGCCGGAGGCTCGTACTTCATCGATCAGGTGATCGAGTGCTTCGATACGCGCCGGGTCCGGATTGACGTTGCGTATATAGATGACGCGCACCTGCTTCGGATGCCGCTTCACGATCTCGGCATAGATCTCCGGGTCCTGTTCGCCGCTGTCGCCGATGAGGACAAAAGGCAGGTGAGGATAGAAGCGCAGAATGTCTTCGATCTTGTCGAGCTTGTGCGTGCGATGCCGGCCCGGGCCGAACAGCTTGCGCACGTCCAATTCCTTGAGCATGAGCGGACCGACGGGAATGTCCTGTAGCCGCAAAAATTCCACCAGCGGGGTGAACAGATGCCAGGGACTGCTGGAGACATAGAAAACAGGATTGTTTTCGTTCCCTGCGGCACCATCCCGCAGCGCCCGGTAGAAGGCGGCAACGCCCTTGAACGGCTTGCGCGTATGCGCGTTGGAGTGCGCGAGCATGCGCAGCATGTTCAGCTTGTTGGTGACATTGGTCCACAGGACCGTGTCGTCGATATCGCTGATGACGCCAAAGCGTGCCGTGGAGGACGGTATCAGGACTTCCGCCGTGGCCCGGACCGGAACGCCGTTTTCCGGAAGGGGTTCCATCAGTTCCAGATCGACGGTATGCCATCCACTCCCGGTCAGCGGCGGTACCGGGGCGATCTCGAACGAGAAGTAGCCGCCGCGGTCGGTCACGGTTTCCTGGATGACCTTGCCGAACCTTGCACGGATACGGGCGCCTGCAACCTCGTCGGATTCCAGCCGTTTGTACAGATGAACGAAGTTGCTCCAGCGGCTGTCGTCGCGGGTTTGCTGGCCGAGGCCCTCGTCTTCCAGCAAGCGGCCACGTACCGACATGCGTTGCGGATTACCGTACCCGAGATAGGGAATGATGAGCAGTCGGCCGGTGGGACTGATGTTCTTCGCCAGATGGCGCAGAGCTTGTCCTGCCAATGTGCCGGCCGTCTTTGCGAGCCGGTGATGAAACGCTTCATTCGTCGGGTCGGTTGCGGCAAGGTATGAGGTTTCAGTGGGGACGTCGCCGCTTGAGGCCGGTGGCGCGGATGCGTACTCCACCCAGACCGGTCCGCCGCCATCCTGTTGCACGGACTGTGCCGCGGCGTGCATGCTCTGTTCCGCATCCGGATTTACGGCCAGCGGGAGGATATGGATGTCTGCGCCCGTCAGCCGAAGCCGGTCGATTTCCTCGGGCGACAGCAGATCGGGCGGGATGTACAACGAGGTGCCGGACAAGCCGGTTCGTGAAGCGATATCGTCGAAACCGGCTCGTGTCAGTAGCAAAAACCGCATGAGCCTTCCCTGTATGGACGCATCTTCCCGTACCGACCGGCACGCGCAAAGGCCCGGCGGGACAGGGTTGGTTTATCGTGCTTTGATCTTCCGGGTCGATTGTATCGTTGAGGATGTTGCCGGCGGGCGGATACTGCAACCGGCTTTGATCTCGTTCAGAAGTGCCCGCCGCCCCTGCCTGTTTCCGCAATGAACGAAGCGTCCGCCGCGGTCATGCGCGCAGGATAGCGAACCCGCTTACATCCAGTCTCACTGTGCGGCTATCCACTTCCGACCGGCGGCTGAACACGATGCCGGTATTGTCCACCGACGATACCTTCTTTGGCACGACATCCATATTAAACAGGCAGACCATCGAATCGTCGCCGTGACGGCGGGCAAACATCAGCACGCCCTCCGGTGCATCCAGCAGTTCGATATCGCCTGCACGCAACGCTGGATGCGCATTGCGAAGCGTGATCATCTCGCGCGCAAAACGGAGTACCGAATCAGGATTCGCCTCCTGGCGCTCGACATTCATCTCGATATGCACCGGGTCCACCGGCAACCAGGGTTCCGCGCTGCTGAAACCGCCGTGCAGGGCGTCGGTCCACGGCATCGGCGTGCGGCAACCGTCGCGGCCCTTGAATTTCGGCCAGAAGGAAATACCGAAGGGATCCTGTATGCGTTCGAAGGGCACGTCCGCCTGCGGCAAGCCCAGCTCCTCGCCCTGGTACAGGCAGATGTCGCCGCGCATCGAAAACAGCAGGGCGAGCATTGCCTTGGCGGTCTCGTCCCGGTCGCGGCCGTTCTGCCAGCGTGATGCGACACGTGGCTTGTCGTGGTTGCTCATCGCATAGCAGGGCAGGGCCGGCGTTTTGATGCTTTCCTCCAGGGTCGTGATGACCTTGCGTACATAGGCGTCGCTGCTGTCCGGCTGCATGAGCGCAAAGCTGTAGGCGGAATGCAGGCGGGTCTTGCCGGTGTACTGGCCCATCAGCTTCAATGCATCATGCCCGCCGACTTCCGCCAGGCTGAACGCGCCGTATGCGTCGAGCAGCTTGCGGATGCGTTCCAGGAAGGGCAGCATTTCCGGCCTTGCCTGGTCGTACACGTGGAGCTGGAAACCGTAGGGATGCAGTGCGGCACTGGTATCTTCCCGCGGCGGATTATTGCGCAGCGCCTGGTCCTGGAAGATGTGATTGCAGGCATCGAAGCGGAAACCGGACACGCCCATGTCGAGCCAGTAATCCATCTCCGCCAGCACTGCGTTCTGCACATCCGGGTGGTGCATGTTGAGGTCCGGCTGACTGGAAAAGAAGGAATGAAAGTAATACTGCCGGCGTTCCGCATCCCAGCGCCATGCGGGGCCGCCGAACACCGAAACCCAATTGTTCGGCGGGCTGCCGTCCGGTTTCGGGTCGGCCCAGAGATACCAGTCCGACTTGCCGTTTTCCTTGCCGCGACTCTGTTTGAACCAGGTGTGTTCGTCCGAGGTGTGGGAAATCACCATGTCGACGATGACGCCGAGTTCTAGCGCCTTGGCGCGCTTCATCAGCTTCCGGAAATCGTCCATCGTGCCGAAGATCGGATCGACGGCACGGTAATCCGATACGTCGTAGCCGAAATCCTTCATCGGCGATTTGAAGAAGGGACTGATCCAGATTGCATCGACCCCCAGGCTCTTGATGTAAGGGAGCTTCTGTTCGATGCCTGCCAGGTCACCAATGCCGTCGTTGTTGGAATCGCTGAAGCTGCGCGGATATACCTGATAAATGATCATGGGCGTACTCGTAAAACCTGTCACGACAGGAAACGTGACGATGTACGCAACTATCTGTTGCCGACAGGAATTTCGCAATGTCGGTAAGGCAAGAATGTGCCATTTTGTTTCGCACAAACAACCACTGTTAATGTGAATCGCGGGAGAAGACCGATTTTTGCGCTGCAAACAATGCAACTTTGCGATTTCTGAATGTTTTTTTGAGAACAAATGCGATGACGGCTGCTCTATCAAAAATGACACACCCGCTCGTCATGCGTATGCGAACGGCCATTCATTCCAAAGGACCCGGTTG
>NZ_DASZBA010000001.1:0-1746 GCF_035944575.1 Noviherbaspirillum sp. | reverse complement strand
CGATCCAGCTTCGCGACGCGTGTCGGCAGTTTCTTGATCGGGAATTCGCCGACCCCGAGCACTTCGCGCGCCTCGATCACGATATCGGAATGGGGATGTGCGCAGCAGAACAGCGAAAAGCCTTTCTCTTCATCCGCAGCGCTGAGCGCTCTCACCTGATGAACGCCGTGGGTAACGCTGCCCTCAAGCAGCTTGCCCCTGCAGGAGCCGCAGGCGCCGTTCTTGCACCCGTATGGCAGGCCGACTCCGGCGCGAATTGCCGCCGTCAGAACCGCTTCGCCTTCTTCACAGGTGAACTGGCGTCCGCTTGGCTGTACCGTAACTTGGAAAGTCATACAATCTCGATGATGAAAAACACGCAAAATAAAAAATTAGGCAGGCCCCGCCTGCTGATTATCGGTTGCGGCGATGTGGGCATGCGCCTCTTGCCGCTGGTGCGGGACCGTTTCCGGGTTTACGCAGTAACCAGCCAGCCCGGGCGTTGCGACGAATTGCGTAATGCCGGCGCCATCCCCATCGTTGCCAACCTTGATCAACCGCACACCCTTGCTCGTCTTGCGCGGTTGTCCCGCATGATTGTGCATTTGGCACCACCGCAGACGGAAGGCATGCTGGATCGTCGCACCCGCAACGCGACCGCCATTTTACCCGACCATGCGACGCTCGTTTATGTCAGCACGACCGGCGTATATGGTGATTGCGGTGGTGCGCTTGTCGATGAATCGCGGCCCGTCAATCCGCAGAATCCTCGCGCGAAGCGCAGGGTTGACGCCGAACGCGTCCTCCGCCGCTGGGCCATGCGGTCCGGTTCGCGGCTGGCGATATTGCGTGCCCCCGGGATCTATGCGTTCGACCGCCTGCCGGTCGAGCGTCTCAGGAAAGGCACGCCCGCATTGACGCAGGATGAAGATGTCCATACCAACCATATTCATGCCGACGATCTGGCCGCACTGGTGGCGGCAGCGCTCTTCAGGGCGCAGCCGCAGCGGGTGTATCACGCCGTCGACGATACCTGCCTGAAGATGGGCGAGTATTTCGATGCGGTCGCCGATGCGTTCGGACTGCCCCATCCGCCCCGCCTGCCACGAAATGCATTGCGTGAGGCGGTCTCGCCGATGCTGCTTTCCTTCATGTCCGAATCGCGGCGCCTGAGCAATCGTCGGCTGAAATCCGAGTTGGGTTATCGCCTGCGGCATCCCGATGTGCAGCATTTTCTGGCCACGCTTCCCCCTGCATAGGGGACCTGCCCGATGCCGCCTGCCGGCCGCCGATCCTATTTGTCGGACGGCGGCTTCATCGCGGTAAACCGTTTCCACCGTTTGCAAAGCTGCCGACTTCCGCTTTCCGTCCGTGCCAGCAGATAGCCGCGTGCAAAGCCGGCACTGGCGGCGCGCTCGGGTTGTTTCTCCTGCAACTCGCGAAGTAGCCCGTCGGCGACGGCGGCATCGTTCATCCAGCCGAGTTCATCCTGTAATGCGGATAACGCGTCGACGTAGTGCCGGACCTGCCCGGAAGGGAAGAGCGACTGGAAAAACTCGGTGGCATAGCGGGTTTTCTTCGCAACGATGCGCACTTCATGGCGTGCTTCGGCCGGCGCGGTATCCAGGCCCTTGCCCCGCTTGAGCAGTTTCCTGTGGTGGCGTGCAATGGTCTTGCGGGCGAACTTCTGCAAAGGCATATTCATATCGCCATGGGAGGAGTGCCCGCTCGAATCATCGCGCCGGTCGTTCCCGTGCGCACCCTGTG